>DAHVAR010000039.1 GCA_027314515.1 Actinomycetota bacterium | reverse complement strand
GGCCTCGCGGCGATGCACATGGCGGCGGTGAGCCGATCCGGCACCGTCACAGCGGCTCCCGTGCACGCCAGTACTGACCGGCTCTTTCACGGTTCGCTTAGTGGCACGGGACGTCGTGAACGGGCGCATTGCAGGCCCAGGGTCGGGCGGGTCACGCCGCCGCAGCGTTATCACTCGCGGAGGTCACCCCTGCAAGTCGGCCAGGCATGGGAGCAAGTCACCAGGGCCCGCGATCAGGAGTGCCGCGGACGCCAGCGGCTGCGCAGCTACTCCAGGGCCGGTTACGTTACCTCCGCGCCGCCCGGCAATTGAGGCCCCTCCGGATGTCCTCTTATCTGCGATACGCGAGCGCAAGGCAGCATGTAATGTCAGCACTGTTGCTCAGGACCCTGGCAGCTGCACGGCGCGTGACCCGCGCCGTTGCGGCGCAGTGCCGGAGCATTTCTCTTCGGGCCTGCACGGACGTGTCGAGCTGCGCCTGCCGCCCGAAGGAGCCACTGATGTCTTCTCATTCTGCTGACCGGACTGACCGGACTTCGTCTGGCATTGGCGGTGTGGCGGCCCCGGCCCTGGCAGGTGCCGTGGCCGCGTTGCCGGGCCTTGCCGCGGCCGGTAACCGGGACGACCTCACCACCACCCCTGCGCGCCATTCTCCGGCCGCCGCCGATGACGCGGATGAGGTGACAGGTAAGGCGCCGGGAGTCAGCGGCGCCTACATCTACGGCTACGACTCCGCCGGTAACCCCACCCTCACAGACGCCGGCTACCAGTACTCCTCTGACGGCAAGCTGACGGCCTGATCGCGAGGCCGCACGCGCGGTTCGGTCTGCCCAGACGAGCCCTCCCGTCTCCTCGTCCCGTATCGGGGGCGCGAAGAGCCGGGAGGCGCACCAAGGCCCGGAGGCGTGCGAAGAGCGGAGGGGCTACTCTTCGTACGCCTCCGGGCCAGTTCATGTTGCCGCGGCGTTGCCCGCGGTGCCGCTAACGTCATCTGCTGCTCGCCAGGGCGGGCATGGCCTGCGGGTCGTGGCCTGCGTGAAGGCCGCCCAGGTCTTAACACCTCGTGCGGCAGCTGACTTATGGTGGCCGGCGCTACCGAGGCTGCTCGTCCTGGTAAAGCGGGCGCGCCTGCTCGGCGGGGGCGGCGGCGCGCTGGCGTCGTAGCCGACAGGGGTCGTTCGCGCGACGCCGGGCCGGGTTCAGCGGGCCCCACGCCAGCAGTGACAGCAGCAGGCCCAGCACGCCTGCTAGCAGCACGATGAGGCCCACGACATGCACGTTCACGCCGTGGGTAGATGTTGTCATGACGGCATACCGCAGGATCGCTCCGGCCGCGATAAGCGCTATGTAGGTGCCGGTACCCATCACGCGCCGCACACCCGGGGACTGGGGCGCCGAACCCTGGCCGTTCACTGGTCCGCCATCTTGCGGCAGGCCCCTGCCGGGCTGGTGACAAGGCCGGGCAGGCTGCTGCTGCCGACGGGCGCCCCCGTCATCCGGGCTGCGATGGTCCTGAAGATGATCAACTCCGTGATGTTGATAACTGACTCCTCGGCGGAAAGCATTCAGACGGGCGCGGGCGGCCGGCTGCTACGTGAGAGTCGAAGATTCGGAGGTAGCGCCGACGACGATCCCGAGGCCCCGGGCCCCGCGCGCGGCTTGGCGGCGCGATCCGCCCGGACGTTGAAATAGCTCCGGCCTACCCTGGGCTGCTGCAGCTCGCGGGCCGCTCTGAGCCGAAGATGGCGATGTGGTACCCGAGCCGGGCGGAACGCTGTCCGCAATCCAGTCTCGGTGCAATCGAGATCCACGATGCTCGGCGGACCCGGATGAGAGTGATGATCTGCTGAGGCCGGGCGTGCACTCGCTGGCAAACGGCGGAGTTTCACCTGCGCCGGCGCACCCAGAGCCAGCGCGCCCACTGTCGCGTCTCTCCCCGACCGGCTGGTCAGGGAGTAACTGGCAGTCTCCGGCGACATAACAGTCCGGCCTGTTCCGGAGACATCTGATCGCGCTCACGGGCCACGCTCTTGCTGCTCCGGGCTGGCCGAGCCGGGTTAATGCCGCAGCCGGGCGCTGATCTAGTCCCGTCCGGCCGCTAGGAACTGTCCTTCGGCCTGTCGGCGTACATGCCTGCCAGTGTCCGGCAACGGCCTTGGCCGCGTTGGCGCTGGTTGTCCGCGTCCCGTGCGGTCTGCCGCAAGGCGAGCGCGACGATGAGCGGAAACATGCCCTGAGCCGCCGACGTCAGCCGCTCGACCATGCCAAGGTCAGCGCCGCCGTCTTGTGCTGCGATCAGGAGCCAGCACGACAGCCCGGCGAAGATCGCGGTCACCGTCGCGCAGCCGCGGACACTGAGGATCCACGATTGCGCCGGGGCGCGCCTGGCGACCAGTACGGGCCAGGCGGCTGTGGTGACGACGCAGCTCACCGTGAAGACAAGATGGCGCGACGTCGGGCCTGTCGCCGGTTCCGGGGTGGCGGCGATGCCGACGGTCGAAAGGCCGGTCAGGATAAGCAGGACGCGCGCAGGCATGCGGACGGCGGTGAGCCCTGCGCCGGTCGCGATCTGGAAGCTGCCCACCAGCAGCAGGGCCGCGGTCATTACCCACCGGTCGGTGCCCGAGTGACCGGCCAGCACGCTGATCGTCTGCCGCATCGGGCTATAAGAGGCCGGCTGCAGCGCGCCGGCAAGCAGCCAGCCCCCGACCAGGACAACCGGCGCCAGCAAGGCGGTGCCTATCGCCCAGCCAGGGACTGGGCTGCCGGCACGCACAAATCCCGAGCGATCAGCCGGAAGTGGTTCAGTGGTGGCCGGAACCGGGTCAGGGCGTGCGTGATCTCGTCCTGATCTGCTGCGCGCGGGGTCTGGACGCGCAAGCTGAGTCATGCCGCCTCCAGGGCCACATCGACTCGGGCTGCCAGAAGCGGGCGCTGCTGGTCCTTAACGGGGGTTGCCTGCCCGGGACCGCGGCAGGCAGCGCCGTTAACGGCCGGCATGCTTAACGGCCGGCATGTGGACCTTTGCAGCCTCGTTTTGGCAGCGAGCCAGCCTTCGTGACAGCACGAGGCGAGTCCGGGCTATTCCCTGTGCCGGCGGTTCCTTGCCTGGGGAGTTCGTTGTGCGGGCCGTCTCGCGCACCCGCGGCCTGCGATGACGAAGCTGGCGCTGCCCGATAGGCGAGGACGTGCCGGGCATGCTGGTCCGCACGGTGTCGAGCCGGGCCCGGTGGCCACGAATGACTACACGCCAGTCAGGCAGTCATCGCCAGGACGGCGTCGAGCCTGAAGGTGTAAGCGGGGGAAGCCAGGTTCTCGGTGTACGTGCATCTGCAGTAGGAGTAGAGAACGTCCGGCAGGCCGCGCCTGTCGCCCGGATCCCGGCCGAAACCGTCCGGGCCCCTGCCGCGATGACAACCAGCAGCACGTGCCGCCACGTCATCACCTGGACGCCGGTACATACGCCGCGGTGAGACACGACACGCGGGAGCGCGAAACCGAAGATGGCGGCGACCAGGACAACGGACACCGCGATGCTCGGACATGCACGCCCGCCGCGCGCTCATAACTCCCGTAGCCGTTGCCGGAGTGACAGACGGTGCGGAAGACCAGATCAGTGGTTGCGCAGCGAGATCTCGTCGGACTCGGCGATGCTGTCGGCCTCAATCGCGCGCAGCCCCTGGCCGAGCCGCTCGCGCGCCTGCCGCAGGAGCATGAGCGCGTTCGTGGCTGGGCTCTGCGCCGCGGCGCGCTCCGGCTCTGCCCCGTGCTCCTCGATCAAGTGCGCCTGAAGGGCTGCAGCGATTTCATCGGATGCCTTCAGGGCCTGATAGATGGCCCGATCCCGTGCGGTGTCCTCAACCATGCCGACAGTATCTCGTTTGCCTGTCTCCGTTGGTGCCGCGCCAAGTCTCAGATTCGAGCGAATCCGGCTGCCGAGCGCCTGCCTAAATCGCGTGCCCGGACCGGAACTCCGCCTGTCGTCCTGGCGGTTAGCCTCCGCCCAGCGCCAGACATCCGCAGGGATGACCGCCAGGCGCCTGTCGCTCACCATGGCGGGCCGGTAATCGGCACCGGCGAGCGGGCAACTCCTATGACCGGCTCGTGACACATGACAGTTCCCGGACCCGCTGGCGCGGACTCTCCAATTGCGGGTATCGCGCTCACTGTTCCCGCTGCGTCCGCCACCGCCCGGCCCACGGGTCCGCCGGCCCATCACGCGCCGCTCACAACCGTGCCAATTGCGCTGGTTCCTCGGCCATGAGGCATGGCCGGTCCCTCCGGCTGCTACGAGGTTCCGGGGG
>DAHVAR010000038.1 GCA_027314515.1 Actinomycetota bacterium | reverse complement strand
AGCCGACGGTTTTACAGACCGCTCCCTTTGGCCACTCGGGCAACCTGCCGTGCACGTCCACTAGAACGGGCACTGTGAAGGATAGCGGAACCTGCCAGCTACTTCACCACCGCGCTACGCAATCGCACCGAACTGGCGGATCGCCAGCCGACCCCCGGCGGATCGACAAGATCATCCGCGGGGAGCGACCAGCCCCGGCATGCGCGGTCTGCCAGGCGACGCAGTACCTCAGGACTGGACAACACCGCCGGGACAGCCGCGGGCTAGCCGCCGCTGAGGAGCATCTCGTGCCAGCGGCCACCGTTCAGATCGAGATTGTTGCCGTTCGCCTGACCTGGTCCGGAGTCGCCCGCATAGGTATACAGCGGATGTCCGTCGTAGGTCTCCTGGGTGGATCCGTCGGCCCGCTTGATCGTGCCAAGCCGCCCAGTGACGCCCGCAGCCTCGGTCAGCGGCCCAGGGACCGGCGGCCAGTAGGCCGCGCACGAGCCGTTGCAGACCGACTTGGTCGGCGTGTCCGGGGAGAACCAGTAGAGCGTGCGGCCCTGCGCGTTGGTGAGCACCCTCACCCCGTCAACGGTGGTGGATCGCAGCCCGGCGCCAGCGCGGACCGAGCCGGGCCCGACGGACGAGACTCCGCCGGGGCTGCCGGCGCCGGCCAGGGCACCGCCCAGCAGCGCGAGGGCGACGACTGCCACGGCCGTTGCTCCCAGGCAAGCCTGCCGCCAGCCCAGGCCGGCCCCCCGCCCGACCAAGCCCGCAGCCCGCCCGGCCAGGCCGGCCTCCGGCGCGCCGGAGCTCGGCGCAGCCGCCGAAGCCGAGCCAGGTCCGGCGCGCTCCGGCGAGTCCCTGACGGCGGCGTAGACCGCGAGCACGGCGAAGGCAGCCACCTCGATGATTCCGGCGGCGATCCCGGCCGTCGTCCGGACCTCACGGAATCCGAACAGCCCGAATTGCACCGACAGCAGGTACCCGCCGAGCGTGCTCAGTGCCAGCCCGGCTCCCGCCGCGGCGACCAGCCTGCTCGGCGTCGCGAGCACCAGGGCGCCCACCGCGAAGGCAGCGATGACCTGCAGCAGGAAGAGCCAGCGTATTGTCGGGATTGTTCGATAGCCGGTCAGGTAAAGGTCCAGGTGAATGGCAGCGGTAGCGAACAGCAGGCCCGCACCGGCGACCCGCAGCGCGAGCCGCGGCATCGTGCGCGCCGACCGCAAGGCCATCCTCCTCACCCCGTTCAAGGCTGCGCTCATGACCCTTACCACGGCAAGGCACGGCCGTAAGTTCACCAAGCGTCCGCCCGCCTGCCTCATAGTGACCTGCCCAGGCGTAGCAGCCCCGGAACAGTTATCCACAGCATGCAGGGCCGGCCAGCGTCGACCCCGCCGCCCGTGCTGGGATTAGACGTGCCGGCGCTGACCCCGGCCCGGCGGCCACCGAAGGAGACGTCAATGATCGCCGTCCCGCCGCTTCGCGAGCGCAAGGCGTGGCAAGCCCTGGAGCATCACCACACCGAGATGGCCCGGCGGAGCCTGCGCGAGCTCTTCGCGACCGACCCGGAGCGCGGCGAGCGGCTGACGGCCGAGGCGGAGGGCATCTATCTCGACTACTCGAAGAACCGGATCACCGACGAGACCATGCGGCTGCTCGTTGAGCTAGCCGAGGAGTCCGGCCTGCCGCGGCACCGGGACGCGATGTTCGCTGGCGAGCACATCAACGTCTCCGAGGACCGGGCGGTGCTGCACGTCGCGCTGCGGATGCCGGCGACCGAGTCGCTCATCGTCGACGGCACCGACGTGGTAGCGGAGGTTCACACGGTGCTGCGCCGGATGCGAGCATTCGCCGGCAAGGTTCGCTCTGGCGACTGGACGGGCTTCACAGGCAAGCGGATCCGCAACGTCATCAACGTGGGCATCGGCGGATCCGACCTCGGCCCGGTCATGGCCTACGAGGCCCTGCGCCACTACTCAGACCGGGACATGACGTTCCGGTTCGTGTCCAACGTCGACTCCACCGACTTCGCCGAGGCAACCAGGGACCTGGCGGCGGACGAGACGCTTTTCATCATCTCGTCCAAGACCTTCGGGACGCTGGAGACGCTGACGAACGCGCAGTCAGCGCGGGACTGGGTCGTCAGCCAGCTGGGCAGCGAGGACGCGGTGGCCCGGCACTTCGTGGCGGTATCAACCAACGCCGAGAAAGTGGCCGCGTTCGGCATCGACACCGCGAACATGTTCGGTTTCTGGGACTGGGTCGGCGGCCGGTACTCGATGGATTCAGCCATCGGGCTGTCCACGATGATCGCGATAGGCCCCGACGACTTCGACGAGATGCTGGCCGGCTTTCACGCCATGGACGAGCACTTCCGGAACGCTCCGCTGGCCGCGAACCTGCCGGTCATCATGGGCCTGCTGTGCGTCTGGTATGCCGACTTCTTCGATGCCCAGACGGTCGGCGTTATGCCCTACGACCAGTACCTCAAGCGGTTCCCGGCATACCTGCAGCAGCTCACGATGGAGTCCAACGGCAAGCACGTCACGCTCGCCGGCGGGCGGGTGGACTACCAGACTGGCGCCGTGTTCTGGGGCGAGCCGGGAACCAACGGGCAGCACAGCTTCTATCAGCTCATTCATCAGGGAACGCGGCTTATCCCGGTCGATCTCATCGGCTTCGCTAAGTCGCTTAACCCGATCAGGAACCACCACGACATTTTGTCGTCCAACGTGTTCGCGCAGGCTCAGGCGCTGGCCTTCGGGAAGACCGAGGAAGAGGTTCGCGCGGAGGGCACGCCCGAGCGAGTGGTCCCGCACAAGGTGATGGAGGGCAACCGGCCTACCAACGTGCTGCTTGCCGACGTCCTCACGCCGCGGCTGCTCGGCTCGCTGATCGCGCTCTATGAGCACAGCGTGTTTACCCAGGGCACGATCTGGCAGATTGATTCCTTCGACCAGTGGGGCGTGGAACTGGGCAAGGCGCTTGCCAACCAGATCGCGCCCGAGCTGGAATCCGCCGCCGAGCCGGAGCTGACGCACGACTCGTCAACGAATGCGCTGGTCCGCCGCTACCGGACGCTAAAGGCCAAGCCGTAAGGCCCCGTTCCCGGAACGATCCTCCGGACGACAGAAATGGAAGGCTAAACCTCGATGCCAACAGATACGCCAATGCAGCTTGGCATGATCGGACTGGGCAGGATGGGGGCCAATCTGGTCCGCCGGCTCATGCGTGACGGTCACCGGTGCGTCGCCTATGACCGCAGCGCCGACGCTGTCAGGCAGCTCGCCGGAGAGGGCGCCGACAGCGCAGCCAGCCTCGAAGAGTTCGTCAGCAAGCTGGAGCAGCCGAGAGCTGTCTGGATCATGGTTCCGGCGGCCGTCGTGCAGTCGACGATAGACGAGCTTCGCCCGCTGCTCGCCGCCGGCGACATCATCATCGACGGGGGCAACTCCTACTACCGTGACGACATCGAACGGGCCAGCCAGCTGAAGGCTGACGGGATCCACTTCGTTGACTGCGGGACTAGCGGCGGCGTGTGGGGGCTGGAGCGCGGCTACTGCCTGATGATCGGCGGCGAGAACGGGCCAGTGCAGCACCTGGACCCCATCTTCAAGACGATAGCTCCGGGTGAGGGAAGCGCCGAGCCGACGCCGGGGCGGCGCAGCGCCGCCGAAAGCGGCAGCACCGCGTCGCATGGCTACCTGCACTGCGGGCCGAACGGGGCCGGCCACTTCGTCAAGATGGTCCACAACGGCATCGAGTACGGCATGATGGCCGCGATCGGCGAGGGCCTGAGCATCATCAAGCACGCCGACGCCGGCCTGCACGAGCAGGAAGCCGACGCCGAGACCGCTCCGCTGCGCGATCCCGCGGCGTACCAGTACCAGATCGACGTCAGCGAAGTGGCCGAGGTCTGGCGCCGCGGCTCGGTAGTGAGTTCCTGGCTCGTCGACCTGATCGCCGCGGCCTTCGCCCAGTCACCCAGCCTGGACGATTTCGCCGGCCGGGTGTCCGACTCCGGCGAGGGGCGCTGGACGGTCCTGGCCGCCGTCGAGGAGGGCGTTCCCGCCTCCGTCATCACGGCATCGCTGTACGAGCGGTTCGAGTCGCGCGGGCTGGGTGACTTCACCGACAAGGTCCTGTCGGCCATGCGGTATGAGTTCGGCGGGCATCTCGAGAAGAAAGACTGACCGGTGCATCACGACCTGGACATTTCTAACGACGACGGCACCGTCGCTGCCAATGCGGCCCGCTACGTCGCGCTGCGGGCGCGCGCGGCAGTCGCCGATCACGGCCGCTTTACCTTCGCGGTCAGCGGCGGTCATACGCCCTGGGCGATGTTCGCCGAGCTCAGGAACGAGGACATGCCGTGGGCGAATGCCGAGCTGTTCCAGGTGGACGAGCGAGTCGCGCCGGACGGTGACCCGGACCGGAACCTTACCCACCTGCGCGAGAGCATCGGCGACGCTCCCGCAGGATTGCACCCGATGCCCGTCACCGACCCGGACCTGCAGGCCGCCGCCAGCGCCTATGCCACGGTGCTGCCGCATCGGTTCGACCTTGTGCACCTCGGACTTGGCCAGGACGGCCACACTGCGTCGCTGGTACCCGGCGACCCGGTTCTCGAGGTGACCGACGCCCTCGTTGCGGTGACCCGGCCCTACCAGGGCCATCGCCGCATGACGCTGACCTATCCCGCGCTGGCCAGGGCCGATCAGCTGCTGTGGCTCGTCACCGGGGCTGACAAGCACGACGCGCTGGCTAAACTGCTGGCCGGCGACGAGTCGGTCCCGGCCGGGCGGGTGCTGGCCACGCGCTCGCTCATCATGGCTGACGAGGCAGCATCCTGACAGCCCGCGGCCTGGGCCGGCCGCTAGCAGCTTGCCGGCGACCAGCAACCGCCGCCAGGCAGCGCACCCCCCGATAGCGAGGACTTCATGACAGTCACTACCAGCAAGGCGGCTACGCACGGATCGGTCCGGCGCCCGGACGATCACGTCATCCTGCTGTTCGGCGCCACCGGAGACCTGGCCAAGCGGAAACTGCTGCCCGGCCTTTTCCACCTCGCGGCGGCCAACCTGCTGCCCCGCAGGTACCGGATCGTCGGCTCAGCCCCCGCCAAGTTCGCGATCAGCACCGACGAGTTCAGGGCGCACGCCAAGCAGGCCTGCCAGGATTTCTGCATCACCAAGCCGACCCGGGACACCGATAACTGGGCCGAGTTCCAGCAGCACCTGTCGTTCGCCGCCGCCGATCCAGGTGACTACAGCCCGCTCCAGGACGAGGTGCAGCGGGCCGAGAAGGAGATCGGCGGCCAGGTCCGGCGGCTGTTCCACCTGGCCGTGCCGCCCGGCGCCTTCGCCTCGGTGGTCGGCATGCTCGGCGATGCGAGCCTGGCAGGTGAGCGGTCCCGGGTGGTCATCGAGAAGCCATTCGGTACCGACCTGAAGTCAGCGATCGAGCTCGGCAAGGCCGTGCACGCGGTCTTCGACGAGTCGCAGATCTTCCGGATCGACCACTTCCTGGGCAAGGAGTCGGTCGACAACATCCTTGCGTTCCGGTTCGCCAACGGCCTGTTCGAGCCGGTCTGGAATCGCTCGCACATTGCTTACGTGCAGATCGACGTGCCGGAGACGCTCTCCATCGAGGGCCGGGCAGACTTCTATGACAAGACCGGCGCTTATCGCGACATGATCGTCACGCACCTGCTCCAGGTACTCGGCTTCGTCGCGATGGAGCCGCCGACCTCGCTGACGGCTGCGCAGTTGCGTGCCGAGAAGGCCAAGGTCTTCGACGCTCTCAAGCCGATCGACGTGCGGCACGTGGTACGCGGGCAGTACGAGGGCTACCGGGCTGAGCCAGGAGTGGCACCGGACTCCGAGACCGAGACCATGGTCGCGCTGAAGACGGAAGTCGACAACTGGCGGTGGCATGGCGTGCCGTTCTACCTCCGGTCCGGCAAGAGCATGGGCGCCGGTCGGCAACTGATCACGCTCGGCTTCCACGAGCCGCCATTGCGGATGTTCAAAACTCATCGCAAGGACGTGCCGGACGGACGGCGGAACGAGATCATCATCGACTTCGCCGACCCGGGCTCGATCACAACGAAGTTCCTGGCCAAGGAGCCTGGTGCAGAGATGGCACTTGGCACCGAGAACATGGTGTTCAAGTACGCGGACTCGTTCGCCGCAGCGAACGCGCTCGAGGGCTACGAACGGCTCATCCTGGACGCCATGCTGGGCGATCAGGCCCTGTTCACCAGTTCCGACGGCATCTTGCGACTGTGGGAGATATCTGAGCCGCTGCTGGAGAACCCGCCGCCGGTCGAGCCGTATGCTCCAGGCTCGTTCGGCCCGGACTCGGTCAGCAAGCTGATCGAGCCGTTCCGCTGGCACCTGCCGAACTCAGGCTGACGCGGACGGCGCTTAGCTGGAGGTGCCCATGACGCCCAGGTCCGCCCGGCCGAGTGAGACAGTCAACCCGACCGTGAAGCTGCTCCTCGCCGATGTCGACGGCACGCTGGTCACTCAGGACAAGGTCCTCACCGACCGCGCCGTCGCGGCCGTGCGCACACTGCATCATGCGGGGATCCGCTTCGCGGTCACCAGCGGCCGGCCGCCGCGCGGCATGGCGATGCTGATCGGACCGCTCGATATCCAGACGCCGATCGCGGCGTTCAACGGCGGGCTGATTGTCGACCGGGACATGAACGTTCTCGAGCAGCGGGTGCTGCCCGCGGACCTGGTGATTCCGGTCACGGACGCGATGTCATCCTTCGGCCTGGACGTCTGGCTGTATCAGGGCGCCGACTGGTACGTGCCGAAGCCGGACGGGCCGCACGTCGCGCGCGAGGCCTGGACCGTGAAGTTCGAGCCCAGGACCATAACCTCCGGGGTGCGCGGCCTGACCGGCAATGTCGCCAAGCTCGTCGGCGTCAGCGATGACGCCGACGCGGTGGAAAGGGCGACCTCGGCCGTGCGGGACAAGTTCGGCGATCACGTAACGGCCGCCCAGTCCCAGCCGTACTACCTGGACGTGACTCACCCGAAAGCCAACAAGGGCGAGGTAACGAAATACCTGGCCGCTCAGTACGGCCTCCAGCCCGAGGAGATCGCGACGATCGGGGACATGCCGAACGACGTGCTGATGTTTGCCCATTCTGGCCTCAGCATCGCAATGGGGCAGTCCAGCCCGGAGGTCAAGCGTGCTGCTCGCCGGGTCACCACCCCGAATGGCAAGGAGGGCTTCGCCAACGCGGTGGAGAAGTTCATCCTTGGCAAGGCAGCCGGCAGCTAGCGAGCCGGTCGCGCTGGCACTGGCCAGGCGTGCGCATGCTGACGGCGGCACCCTGACGCTCCCGGCGCTCAGGGCCAGGCCGGGATCGGTGCATCCTTGAATGATGGAGGACGGTAAGGCCGCAGCGGGGGGCGGGCAGCCGGCTTCAGGTCAGCACGCGGCCCAGGGTGCCCGCGAACATGCGCCTGGTGAGCGCGAGCCTGCAGCCAGCCAGCGCGAGCGAACAGCCGACCAGCGCGAGCGAACAGCCGACCAGCGCGAACGCCAGGCCGACCAGCGCGAACGCTCAGCCGACGAACGCCAGCGCCAGGCCGACGAACGCGAGCAGAAGCTTGATGAACGCGAGCGGGGAATCACTGGCGTCGATGTCGGGGCCTTGCATCAGCGCGCGCTGGAGGCCATCGACCGGGCACGCGCCCTGGTGGCATTGAGCGCGGAGCGCCTTGACCGCCAGGAGGCGCGGCTGGAGCGAGCGCAGGCTGGCCGGGCGCGGGAGCAGGCAACGACCGACCGGGCGTCGGCGGAAGCCGAACGGGACCTGGCCGCCTTGCAGCCGGGTCCAAGCGAGGCGGTCGAGCAGAGCGCGGCCCTGCGCAGGCGGGCCCTAGAGGCGATCAAGGCCCTCGCAGCCAACGAGGACTACGTCGCCGGCATCCACGAGGAACTGGCAGCCAGATACCCTCAGCGGCGCGAGGAGTACCGGAGCGTCGCCGAGAAGGCACGCGAGGCGGCAGACCGCGCCTGGGAGATCGTCCGCACGTTCACAGACTGATCTTCCTCTCCCGGCTGCCATGATCGCGGCGTTAGCCGGCCGACAGGATTCAGGTGCTCGACCTGTCATCGGACCTGGGGTCGCTGACGAGTGTGCCACTGTGCAGCGTGCCGGACAGCGCTCCCCGGCGCCACGGCCCAGTCGAGTCGTAGAGTTCCTCGCTCGTGTCCACAGCCGAGAGCAGCACTCCGGGCACGTTGCGCCGGAGCCGGCCCGTGGTGATGCCGTCCGCGCGCACGAAAAACGCCGGCCAGCAGCTTTCCACGGCAGACGAGTTCGGGCAGCTAATCCAGACGTGATTGCTCGCCGCGGCCGCAGTCATGGCGGCAGGCATCGTGATGCCCGGATAGGTGTGCGTGGGGGCGCGATTAAGCGACCGGTAGCGGGTCCCGATAGCCGCGCCGATAGCCGCAACCCGCTCACGCGGCGCGTTCGCGGCGTGGAACGAGTGGAAGACCAGGCTGACCCCGCGCCTGGCGTATTCCCGGTAGAGCTCGGGGTAACGGTAGTCGTAACAGATGAGCGCTCCGCACCTGACGCCGTCGATCACCCAAACGCAGAAGTGGCTGCCAGGGCTGTAATGGGCAAGGTCACCGGTTAGCCCGTCGGCGCTCCCGGAGCAGAACCGCTTGTCGTAACGGTCGACGATCCGGCCGGAGTCATCGATGACATACAGGCTGTTATGCGGCTTGTTCGCGCCGGTGAGCTGGTGTGCTGAGCCGAGCACCAGCCAGATGCCCAGGCTTCGGGCGGTCCCGGTGATATCGCCGGTCGCCTGGCGCAGCGTCTCCCAGTCGAACCCGTCGAACGTCGCGAAGTCAGTGCCGGCATAGCCGGACAGCGCTCCCTCGGGGAAGTGAGCGACCCTGGCACCGCGCCGGCTGGCGAGCCTCATCTGGCGCTTGATCTGCGCGGCGTTGGCCGGGATGTCGGCGCTGACATCGAACTGGCAGGTCGCCACCGTGAGCCGGGACATGCGCGCAGGTCAGGAAGCCTCGGCCCGGCTCTTGATGCCGGCCAGCGTGGCGGTCATGTTGGCCTGGTGCTCGGCGAGGCGGCGGCGCAGGACGCGGTCCTCCTTGTCCGGCATCTGCCGGATAAGCTCGCTGACCCCGGACTCGCCAGGGCCGATCTGCATCCACTGGCGGACTAGCGTGCCGGACCCCGCGGGCGCGAGGGTGAACCGCCAGCGCGCGGCAGGGACTTCGGGATCGCCTACCGCCCAGCCGAACAATCGCCCGGGCTCGAATTCGCACACCGTCGAAACGGTTTCCCAGGTCCCGACCGCCTCGTGATGATTCCGCCCCCGAAACCGGGCGCCGAGCGCCGGGCCGGTCGCGCCGTCGAGCCACTGCCCGCCCTGGAATTCCGAGCTGAACTCCGCAGGGACCTGGATATCGCAGGCCAGCCGCCACACGACCGCAGGCGGTGCGTTGACGACCAGCTCAGCCTCGGTGGTCGGGCCAGCCGCGTAGCGCAGTTCGGGGACGTTCACGGTTGGATGGTACGCCGGCAATGGTGCCTTCGGGCAAAGCGAGAATGCCGGGTTTCAGGTTGGCGTCGCAGCGCCCGTTTCCTCGCCAGCGAATGCCGACTTCGCCTGCGCTGCGGATCGGACCGCCGTCACGTCGGCCAGGGTCGCCAGCCGACCGGGAGACTAGCCAGACCAAGCGTGGCCGACTTGCGATCTGTACTAGGATGGCGATATAGCCGCAGGCGAGAGGCCCGCACGAGGGTGGGCGCCTAGTCGGCCCACGGGTTCGCCAACTGCAAGTCACGCAAAGATGCACGCCGTCACCGCGTCTTTTAGCCGGCCTCGGCGCGTGAAGGAGGCCGGAAGACTGTGACCAAACAGGTCCAGCAACTTGATCGTGTCATCATCAGGTTCGCCGGGGACTCCGGCGACGGCATGCAACTCGCCGGGGACCGGTTCACCCAGGAGACCGCGACCTTCGGCAACGACTTGTCCACGCTGCCGAATTTCCCCGCCGAGATCCGGGCGCCAGCCGGCACTCTACCCGGCGTGTCAAGCTTCCAGCTTCACTTCGCTGACCACGACATCCTGACCCCTGGCGATGCGCCGGACGTGCTTGTCGCGATGAATCCGGCCGCTCTCAAGGCCAACCTGGCCGACGTCCCGCGCGGCGCCGACATCATCGCCAACACCGACGAGTTCACCAAGCGCAACCTCGCGAAAGTCGGCTACGACGCCAGCCCGCTCGAGGACGGCTCGCTCGATGCCTACCAGCTGCATGCCATCCCGCTGACGTCGGTAACGGTCAAGGCGCTCGAGGGCTTCGACATCACTCGCAAGGACGCCGAGCGGGCCAAGAACATGTTCGCTCTCGGCCTGCTGTCCTGGCTTTACAATCGCCCGGTTGACGGCACCCTGAGGTACCTGGAGTCCCGGTTCGCCGCCCGGCCGGAGATCCTGGCCGCCAACAAGACCGCGTTCCAGGCAGGCTGGAATTACGGCGAGACTACCGAGGCATTCTCGGTCCAGTACGAGGTCAAGCCAGCCCCGCTCAAGCCCGGCAAATACCGGAACATCACCGGGAACGTCGCTCTTGCCTACGGTCTGGTAGCCGCGTCGCGCCGATCGGGGCTACCGCTGTTCCTCGGCTCGTACCCGATTACCCCGGCGTCCGATGTCCTGCACGAGCTGTCCAAGCTGAAGCGATTCGGCGTCCGAACCATGCAGGCCGAGGACGAGATCAGCGGCGTCGGCGCGGCGCTCGGCGCGTCCTTCGGTGGCGGGCTGGGCGTGACCACGACGTCGGGTCCGGGCATGTGCCTGAAGGCGGAGACGATCGGGCTCGCCGCATCGGTCGAACTGCCGCTGATCATCTGTGACATCCAGCGAGCCGGGCCGTCTACCGGCATGCCAACCAAGACCGAGCAGGCCGACCTGCTGATGGCGATCTTCGGCCGCAACGGCGAGTCGCCGGTCGCCGTGGTCGCGCCGGCCACTCCGGCCGACTGCTTCGACACCGCGCTTGAGGCGGTCCGGATCGCGGTGAAGTACCGCACCCCGGTGATCATCTTGTCCGACGGCTACCTGGCCAACGGATCGGAGCCCTGGCACATCCCGGCGGTCGACGCGCTGCCGAAGCTCAGGGACGATTTCAAGTTCGCTAGCGGCAACGTCGCGGTTGATGGAAAGGCCGGCCCGCCGTTCCTGCCGTTCGCCCGTGA
>DAHVAR010000035.1 GCA_027314515.1 Actinomycetota bacterium | reverse complement strand
TACCGTGTCGACGCAGCCGAACACCACGTCCTCGACCGCCGCCGGGTCGATCCCGGTGCGCTCGACCAGGGCGGTCAGCACCGACGCACCCAGATCAGCTGGATGGACCGCGGCGAGCCCGCCGCCGCGCTTGCCGACCGGAGTGCGGACGGCGTCCACTATGAAGGCCTCGGGCACGGCTTCGAGCGTACCGAGCCCCGACAGCTAGACGCGAACTGCCGGCCGGCGCCGCGGTGGCTGCTTGGCGATCCCCCGTCCAGGTCGGGGGCCGCGGGGCCGCCCCGCGCGCGTTCATCCAGGTGTCGGCTATGGCGTTCGTCCGTTCGTCCGGGCCGACCTGACCGGCGGCGCGGGTCTTCGTGCGACAGGGAAGTGCCGGGCACGGCGTCAGCAAGCCTGGTCACGGCTGGTTACTTGCCAGCTGCCGCCGGACTGCGGCTTCGACGTCGGGCGGGAGGTGCCAGAGGCCGAGTTTTCCTGTGCACGGCACGGCACGGGATCGGGGAGCGGCTGGACGTCGGCGAGTGTCCAGTGCCATCGCTCTGGCGCAGCCCACGGCGAGCAGTACTCGCCGCTGGCCGCGGATCGGCATTCGGTGTCGGGGTGGCAGCCGCTGATCCGGGCAACGGCCAGGATCGCGCTGAACGGCATTAGCCCGGACTTGCGGCTGAGCGGGCCACGTCCTCCGGCTCCGCTCCACTTGCCGCGGATGAGCGCGCTGTCTTCGCCAGCGGTGTCCCATCGGGCGCCGGCCCGGCCTACCTGCCCTTCACTGAAGAGCAGCTGATCCCGCATTTCGCCCGGTCGGGACGGACAAGACGAGTCCCGGCCGGCACCTGGAGTACCTCCGCAAGAGCATTCAGGCGGCCGCGGACTATGCCGCGCTCCTGCATCCCGGCATGCCGGCAGACGAGGCCAAGGCGAAGGCACGCAGCCTGCAAATGCAGAAGGTGAGCGGGCGCGGGTGGTATTGACCGGCAACCGCACGCTCGGTGTTCGGGAGCACAAGAGCAGCTTGGCAGGGACGCCGACGCCGGGGCTGCAGCGAAAGGGAGTCATCGGCAGGCTGAAGGAGCACTCGCCGGGGCTGACGAAACTCAAGCACGCCGACAGTGCCAGGCGTCGGCGCATGGCCCTGTCCGCGGCAAGTCCGGTAAACGCCGCCAGGCTGTCTGCCATGACAACTGACGCGGTGGATGCCTACCTGGCGGGACTCGAGGAGCCGAAACGGAGCACACTCGAAGCTCTGCGCCGATCGATCCGGGCCGTCGTCCCTGACGCCGAGGAATGCATCTCTTACGGCATGCCAGCCTTCCGGGTTGGTGGTCGCCGGCTTCGCGGCTTTCAAGAACCACCTCGCCTACCTGCCGCACAGCGGCGAGGTAATTCCAGGTCTGGGCGATTCGCCTGGCCGGATATGAGTGCACGAAGGGCTCGCTCCACTTCCCGGTCGACAAACCGCTGCCGGATGACCTAGTTCGCAGCCTCGTCGACGCGAAACTCGAAATCCTCCTGGTGCTGGCCTACCGCAAGACACGGACAGCCGTCCGCTGATCCTGCTCCACCGTTTTCACGCCGCCGGCTCGGAAGGTCGAGACCGTACAAGCCGGCCATCCTGTGCCGGGGCGGCCCAAAACGGTCACGCTTTGTGACCCGCGCTGCTTGAGTCCGAGCCCGCCGACCCGCCGTTCAGCGGTCAGGCCGGATCCTCGCGCGCGGCGCTGGCCGCCTTGCCGCGCGCCCTGCCTTTGGTAGCGAAGTGCCGTCCGATCACGATCGATCCCGCGATGCCCAGGGCGATCGCGACCAGGGGCAGGATCTGGTCATAGTTGTAGCCGGTGGAGAACTGAGCCTCGCGGATGATCAGCGCCGTGACGGCGGCCTGGATAAGGAACAGCGCCGCCCACAGGTAACTGGTGATGTACATGCCCCGGCGGAAATCCTGGTAGGTGTTCCACATCGAATCGAAAACCAGCATTCCCTCGCGGGTACCGTCAGTGCCGTACCGCTGAGCCATGAAGAACACCACCGGCCGGCGGGCTACCACACAGGAGCCCAGGAAGATCAGGCCGATCACGGCGGTAGCCGCGCAGTCCTTATAAAGCAGCACTTTTGGGGCTCCCCTGCCGCTTCCGTGGGTCGCTGACGCGGGGTGGTGACGCCTGGTTCTGCTGCCTGGCCGAGGGTTGGGTGCCGGCGGGCCCGGCTCGGAGGCTGGTCACCGAGGCGTGTCTTCGGGTGGCAGTGCCGGGGC
>DAHVAR010000033.1 GCA_027314515.1 Actinomycetota bacterium | reverse complement strand
CAAAAGCAGCATCGAAGAGAGAAAGACCCTGGTACCGGCCCTGCAGCACGTACCTCACCGAGTACCGGATGCTCATGAGGCACGATGCGGCAAGCCCCGGATTCCGGCGTGCCTCGGGCCGAAAACGCGGTACAGATAACCGCCGAATGCCGCAGCGTGTGGGAGCCGGGCCGGGGCACGTCCACGCCTGCCTTGAGCAGGTAGGAGCGGGCCAGCGACGACACCGCGGCGGCGCCGATCGGCCGGCGGGGCGCGGCAGCGCGGAAGAAGACATGACGGTCGTCTGCCGACGGCCGGCCATGGCGCAGGTAATCCGCCAGCGCCTCGCCGACGACGGCCGACAGCGGGAACGCCGTCGAGTGACCCGCCTTGCGCTCGGGGACCGTCAGCCGCTCGCGCTTCCAGTCGATGTCGTCCAGGGTCAGCGCGGCGACTTCCCGGCCGCGCAGCCCGTAGGTCACCAGCAGCAGCAAGATCGCGTAGTCGCGCCGGCCTGCTGCGCTCCTGCGGTCGACGCCAGCCAGCACCCGGTTGACGTCCTCCCAGGAGATCGAGCGGGGAATGGCCGACAGCCGGTAGACCTGAGGCCAGCCAACCGACCCGCTCAGGTCGGCATCCACCACGCCCTCCCGCCAGGCATAGCGCAGGAACACCCGCAGCACTCCCGCGCCGTCACGGACCGTGCTCTTGGCCAGGCCCGCGCTGGCGCGCTCGACGATGTAGGCGCTCAGGATCGGCGGCGAGAGCTCACCCAGCGACCGGACCCCGATCCGGCTGAGGTAAGCCTCGAAACGGTCCAGGTGGTGGCGGTACTGGTAGATCGACGCCGGGCGCAGCCCTCGCTCCTGGTCCAGGTAGCCGAAAAAGCCGGGAACAGCGTCAGCGAAAGGCTGGCGTTGATGGGGTCGGCCGGTCGGCTCGTACCCGGGCAGCACGACCGACAGCATCTGCTCAACCGGGCCTCTCACTTCCTTCGCCATCGGCCTGGCCGAGCGGGTCCGGCGGCGGTGCAGCGCCACCCTGTCATCGACGAACACCTCGACATACGCTGGCAACTGGGCCAGGTCCCGCGCTCCCCGCGCCCGGGCGAACTGGCCGAACGCGAACACAAGCGGCACCCGCCGCCAGATGCTCTTGGCGCTGTAGCCCTGGCCGGCCAGCCAGGTGACATAGACCTCGATCTCCGCCGCGATCCACGAGCTGCGCAGGCGATCGATCGTCGCCGGCTTGATGAAATACTCCTCCAGCATGGACAATCTCCGTTCTGTCGTTGAACCGGAGACAGCACCATGCCGGCACAAGCCAGCGTTATGTGGCCAGAATCGCTGCCATCAGACCGCTTACCAGCGGATGTCGCCGCCGGGCACATAACCCGGCCGGGCACATAACCCCGACAACCTGAAGACCGGGGTGGACCGGCCGGACCTGTATGACCCGAAGATCAACCGGTCGTATGCAGAGCTGGCCGCTCATTACGGCTGCCTGGTCGACCCCGCGCGGTCGCGGAAACCCAGGGACTATCCCGAGGTTGCGGTTATCCCGAGTCTTGCGTGTTGATGCTGGCCACAAGCCCGCCGTCCGCTGATTTCTCGGGATAACTATTTCAGTCCGGCGAGTTGCGGGATCAGTTCGTCGTTTCCTTTCCAGATCGGGGCGGGTTCGGGTGCGGTGCTGCCTGCCTTCTGGATTGCGTCACGGACCATCTGGTTGTCTGCCGTGGCGTAGATGCCGGTGGTGGCGATGCTGGCGTGACCGAGGAATTCTTTGATGTGGGGCAGCGGCACCCCGGCCCGAAGCATCTGCATTGCCCGGCCGTGCCGGAGCTGGTGGGCGTGGACGTGTCCGGGAATTTCGGGGCAGGTCGCACGCGCCGCGGCGGCGTGCTTGTTCAGCAGGAAGGCGACGTTGTCCTGGCTCATCGGATAGCGCCGCCCGGACCGGATGGTGAAGAACAACACGGCGTCGGCGTCGTGCCTGTCACCGTGAAACAGGGTCAGGTACTGGTCGAGGTGACGGCCGGTCTTGTCCATGATCGGCACTACCCGGGTCTTCCGCCCTTTGCCGGTGAGTGTCACGCGGCCGGCCCCCAGGGCGGTGTCGATGTCTGCGACGGTCAGGTCGAGGACTTCCTGGACGCGCGCGGCGGCGTCGAACATCAGCAAGATCATCGTGGTGTCCCTGACATTGCGGCTGGAGTGCTGGCCGGGTGCTCGGATCAGGGCGTCGATGGCGGGCATGCTCAACGCGTCGGGCGTGCGGGTGGGTGTGCGGGCCGGCCGGGCTTGTTTGACGTCCAGCCAGATCGCGGCGAGTGCCGGGTCCTCTCCCGCGCAGTAGGACAGGAACGATTTGACTGCGGCCAGCCGCTGGTTCACCGAGGACGGGCTGATGTTCCTGGTTTCCAGTAGCCACGTGGTGAATCCGGCTATGGTGGCGCGGTTGATGACCTCGAAGCTGATATCGGCCAGCTTCAGCTGCTGTGTTTCGCGAAGATGGTCCAGCAGCAAGTTGATCGCCGTCTTGTAGGAGCGGATGGTGTGCGGGCTGAGTCTGCGGGCTCGGGGAAGATGAACGGTCAGCCAGCTGCGCACCAAGGCGAAGAAGTCATCGGAGGGCATCAGATCACCTCCGGCAGGTCGGATTCGATGCCGGCATTCGCGAGCTGGCGCAGGTCGGGGTGAAAGTCGACGGCCAGATGGAAGTAATACCAGGTGTCCTCGGGGCTGGCATGCCCCAGGTGCAGGCTCAGATATGCAACGAGGGCTTCGGGGTTCCACCCGGCGCGCGCCCACCTGTTGATGACCTCACGTGGGCGTGGCGGAGATCGTAGAGTCGCGGCGGCGACCCCGGCGCGGCCGCGACCGCCGGGTCGGCGGCGTCCAGCAGTTCGTGAAACCAGCAGCCGATGGGGCAGCTGTTGTAGCAGCGTCCCTTGTGGTTCGGGAAGAACGGCGCCCGATCCGGGTGATACACGCCGATCGCGGCGTAGGCGCCGCGGCTGGCGCTGGCCCCGGTGTTCCCGTATGACTTGCCGGTGTATGCCACCGCCACCGTGCACCTGATCATCATGTCGAGGTGGCGCGGGGGCTGTACTCGGTGCCCGGGAACCTCATCGGCGCCCGGGTCGAGGTGCGGGCTGACTCGCGCCTGGTGCGCATCTGGCACCGCGGCCAGCTGATCAAGACTCATCCGCGGCAGCAGCCGGGCCGGCGGTCGACCGACCCGGCTGACCTGCCGCAGCACCAGGCGGTCTATGCGATGCGCGATGTCGGCTACCTGCAGCGCCAGGCGCAGGATGCCGGGCCAGCGATCGGCGCCTATGCCGCGGCGATCCTGGACCACCCGCTGCCGTGGACGAAGATGCGGCAGGTCTACGCACTGCTCGGGCTGACCCGCAAGTGGGGGCCGGCCAGGGTGGAGGCAGCCTGTGCCCGGGCGCTGGAAGCCGAAGCGGTCAGCGTCGCGCTGATCGGGCGGATGCTGCAGCGCGGCACCGAGACCGCGCCGCTGCCGCACACCCCGCCGCTGCCCATGCCCGGGCTGCCCGAGCCCCGGTTCGCCCGCGACGCCTCCCACTTCGCCCTCGCCCGGCGTCAGCCCGGCCCGGACGCGGCAGGCCCGCGGTGAGCCCGCCCGTCCCGCCGGTCACCGGCGAGCTGAGATCGCTGCTGCGCCGCCTCAAGCTCGGCCAGCTGCTGCCCACCCTGCCCGAACGGCTCGCCCTGGCCCGTGCCCACGAGCTGTCCCACGCCGAGTTCCTCGAGGTGCTCCTGTCCGACGAGGTCACCCGCCGCGATGCCACCTCCGCCGAGCGCCGCGCCCGCGCCGCCGGGCTGGACCCCTCGATGCGCCTGGAGAACTTCGACGACACCGCGGCCATCACCTACGACCGGGTCGTGCTGGACGAGCTGTTCTCGCTGCGGTTCGTCGCCGACGGCACTAACGCGATCATCATGGGCCCGGTCGGCGTCGGCAAGACATTCCTGGCCACCGCGCTCGGCCACGCCGCCATCCGCGCCCGCCACACCGTGCACTTCGAGCGGGCCGCGCAGCTGCTCAAGCGGCTGCGGGCGTCCCGGCTGGACAACAGCCACGACGAGCAGGTCCGCAAGCTGCTGCACACCGACTTGCTGATCCTCGACGACTTCTGCCTCCAGCCAATGGACGGCGCCGACACCGCCGATATCTACGAGATCATCCTGGAACGGCACCGCGCCGCGGCCACCGTCACGACCTCCAACCGCGAGCCCGCCGAGTGGCTGGCCCTGATGGCCGACCCGCTACTGGCCCAGTCCGCCATCGACCGGCTCCAGTCCGCGGCCTATGAGCTCGTCCTGGACGGCGAGTCCTACCGGCAACGGCAAAAACCAGCCCTCTCGCAACCGGCAGGAACCGGGCGCCCGCGCGCCCGTCGCGGGGGCGCTGCCCCCGCACCCCCGGCCCTCCCTCAAAGATGAGCCCCGTCATCCCGCCAGCCGGCGAGGGTTCCGTCTTCCCGGCCAGCCAGCCCCCGGAACCCCCGGCGCGGCAAGGGCTCGCTGCGCTCGGCCCTGCGGGCGACCCTGGCCACGCCGGAGAACCCCGGGGCAAGCACGAGACTGCCCGACCGAGAAGACGAAGCCCCCCAGGTGGTCCCATCCCGCTGGCGAAACCCAGCACCCAGGTTGACCGCCCACCGCCAGGCCGCAATCATCGGCTACAAGCCACGCCGGACCCGGTCCCGAGCCACTGGCGGACGACAAGTTGATCTTCCGCTCGAGCTTGTTAGCCCGGACACCAGATCCGCCGACATGTCGGCCGCAAGACCTACGGCGCTGTTCAGATCACGCACGCATATTGGGTCGATCTGGCATGGCGGCACGGCCTGCTGACGCATTGTCGGATGGGTTCAACGGAAGGCTCGCCATCCGCATTCGCACGAGGTGCCTGGACGATCTCGGGGCTAGAACCGCCCGCCTGGATCCGCCGTGGAACAACCTCGCTGATCGCGAACAAAGTGATCCAGCGTGACGGGTCGCAAGTTGGCCCAGGCTAGAAATCACTACGCTAGCCCAGGTAGCCACTTGCTATCCAGCATGCATAGATATTTAGTGTCTAGCCGTGGTAAACTCTGTCATGGCCAAGGCTATGAAGTACAGGGACGTCGAGCGGGCGCTCCTGGCCAATGGCTGCACATGGAAGCAGGGTAAAGGCGACCACATCAAGTGGTACTGCCCGTCATCCTGCGGCAAACATATCGCAGTCGTAACCCAGGCGAGGAACGTCTCAGCTGGCGTAGTCGCCGACGCGATCACTAAGCTCGCCTGCCTGCCCGCCGGGTGGCTTCAGTGATCGTGCCGGCGACGGCACATAGCCGGAAGCCACGGGAAGGGAGAGGGAGAAGATCATGACCGGAAGGATGACCACTACCACCGGCACGAACACGTACAACGTCACGGCAAAGCGGTGGAAGCACGGCTGGGAGCTGCACATTGACGGCGTCGGCGTGACTCAGTCCCGCACACTCGACACCGCCGAGCAGATGGTCCGCGACTACATCGAGACACTCACTGACAAGGACGTCAGCGACGAAAAAGTCGTCATCACACCCGATCTCGGGGAGCTTGACCGCAAGGTGACGACCGTCCGCGAGCTACTCGCCGCAGCGGACCGGCAGCAGCAGGAAGCACGGAACTCCTACCGTGCGCTCGCAGCAGACCTGCGGGCAGCTGGGCTGTCTGTGTCGGATACCGCCGCGATCCTAGGCGTATCCCGCGGACGCGTGTCCCAGCTCAGCAAAGTGTCCTAGCCGCGAGCCACGCCCACCAAACTGGCCTTAGGCGAACCCGCCACGGCCTCAACGTCTGGCCGGCGCCTCGGCCGGCCCGGCCTGCGGGGTCCCGGCGCGAGCCTGCGGAGGTGCCCGATGGCCACCACAATCTCATCCGCTGCCCTGATTCCGGTGACGCCGGTGTTCAGCAACACCGAAAGGCTGGCGTTAGCCGGGTTCTTGGCTGGCTACAGCGGCCTGACCCGCCAGGCCTACGAAGCTGGACTTGCGCCAGTGCGCCGCCTGACGCGGCGGGCGGCCTGGGCCTGGCGTTCGCCCCTGACGGCGAGTTGGCTGGACGTGTGCTAGCCCGGTTGTTCCCCTGGCATGACCCGGGTGACGATGACGAATGGCAGCTGCTGCGCTGGGCGAACGGGCGAGTAGATATGCCTGGGCGACCCGATCAGAAGGGCTGGCAGTGGCACTGTGCCCCGCTGGCCGACTGGGACGGGAAGCAGCCGCCGCTCACCTGACCTTTCGTTGGTTAGACGCAGCGGCGTGGTGTGGTCACCGCGTGATCGCCGAGACTGTGGGCGGCCTAGCTGGACTCTGCTAGCCCTCGTCGGCGGGGTCATGACGTGGCTCGCATCCATTAAGGACGGCGACACCGAGCCAGCGGACTAACGAGGTCTCGCGACGTTACGTAATCAGTCCTGGCCGGTGAGTGGCACGCTGGATCCGCCTAATGCGCCTCAGTGCGGTTGCCCATCGTCCTGCCGCGCCTGCACTCGAACGGGTGATCTGGGCGCGACTGGCGATGTCCGCGACTCGCTCACCTGCCGAGAAGAGTGCGTCCTGCCAGCAGGTATTCGGTCTGCGTGACGGATGCGCACGCTGGCGTATGAGGTGTCGACGGAGGCCGGGCTGGATGGCTGGTGCCGCGATCGTGGACCTGCGCCGGGCGAGTACATGAAGAGATCGCTGGTTTTTCATGGTCCCTGCATGAACCGGCGCAGCGTCTGTCATCTCGATATCGCTTCGGGCTCCCGCGCGACCCGCTGTCCGCGACGGTTCCACGTTCGAGGCTGCCCGGATACCGCAGGATGTCCGTCAGCCAGTAGGTCTCGTCTGGGTCCCAGCCGGCCAGCAGCGTTCGGGCATTCTCGACAGGAAGCGCCAGGCCCTGCGGTGAGGACGCATCCTGCCACGGTCAGGTGGATGGCGTCCTAGTCGGCAGCGGCGGCCTGGTAATCCGGGATCAGCCAGGTTCCGTTCCAGTCGGACAGATATCGCCAGCTCCGGCGGCGGGCCTCGGTGACGTCCAGAGGGTAGCGGCCGACGAGGGTCTCCCAGTCGCGCGGTGCGGTGATCTCATAGATCCGGGCTGGCCGGCTCGGTGTCACCGGCCAGCAGATCGCCTGCTGGCAGCCGAAGCTGTCCTCTACCAGGCCCAGCACGGCCGCGCCCAGCCCTGTGATACTCCTGGTCGTTGCGGGGATCGACGACGGCCGTGGTGTTGACCACCAGGTAGCCCACTGTGCGTAATTCGCGCGCCAGTAGGCCAGTTTCCCGGCGGTACCCGCTACCTCGAGCGCGCCGCCATGAACATCAGTCCATTGCACGTACTGCTGACGATCCAGCGGAGCAGCTGACGTCCCCCACCCGGGCCGCGGGCGCCGCTTCCACGGCGCTGGGCGAGCGGCAGGAGCGCTTCCGGCACGGCGACGTCAGTCGGCGCTCGGTCTACCTCGTCGGGCGGCTGCCCGTACATCGCGTTGTCAACCGCCTCCGCGAGGGCCGCCAGCAGCACAAGCTCATCACTCGCCTGCGCGAGCCCAGCAGGGATCAGATGCCTCGACCCGCGCGCCAAGTCCTGACGCCAGACCGGGAAGGTCATCATGAAAGGCCCCCGGTCAGACGTCATAGCCGCCAGTCCACACCCGATCGCCCCGGCCGCTCAGCACGATATCCAGAAGCGACCAGCACAGCCGGCGGCCGCGCGGCGTCAGCAGAATATCCCCGGCGCCAGGCAGCAAGATCACGACTAGACACTAGGCCACGGCCGCGGCGACGAGGCCGGCCCGCGTCACACCGCGGCGCGGGCAGCGCCGTCGCGGCCGAACGCAGTGGAGCTGCTCCGACCTAAGAAACGGCTCATTTCGGCAGCGGCGGGCGTCGGTGCGCTAGCGCGTGGTTGTGCTGCTGGCGGGCTGCCGGTGGCGTTGCTCGGATTGCAGTGCCCGGAGCATGGTGTCGGCGGCCGGAGACGGGCCGCTGAAGCTGGCGCCGAGGCAGTAGACGGGCTTGTGCTGGTGGCTGCGGGTGACGGCGATAGCGACGGCGGAACGAGTGAACCTGTTGTCGAATCGCGTCGCCCGGATCAGCTCGAAGCCGGTGATGCTGTCCCAGAACTGGAACTGGCAGCGCCGGAATACGGTGTGGACGAACAGGCCTTCGCCGGTGACCGTGATCCGCGAGCCGATGGTGCGGATGGCGAGCCAGATGAGGGCGGCAGCGATGAGGACCGTGACAGCGGCCGTGGTCTTGCTGGTAGCGTCAGCATGCGGCAGCGTGGTGGCGGCGTACATGATCATGCTGACGGTGATCACTACGGCGGGGAGCAGAATGATGCCGCCGCGGATGAATACCAGCAGGATGTTCCGGTAGACCACGCGCTCGGCGGGCGGCTCGCTCATAGCCGGTGCGTGCCGTCGTGCTGGCGGATCAGCCGCGTCCGGTCGTGGGCCAGCGCGGCGGTGATGCGGATGGAGTCGGCCTCGCTGGCCAGGCCATTCATCTCACTTACTGTAGCCCGCCGGCAGGCAGGGTTGCCTCGTCAGCAGTGGTGAGGGTTCCGCCGCGAGACCTGACGCAACCACGCTGGCTACATCGACGCACAGGCCGCACGCTGGCAGGAGCACAGTCATGCCGCGGGTCCGGCGTCTACCAGCCCATGTCGCCGGCAACGTCCTGACGGGCCCCATCAATCTGCTCCTGCGTTACCCCGGGGATGTCAGTGTCATGCTCCAGCCGGGTAAGCAGGTCAGCCAGGGCTTGTTTCTCGGCGGGGTGAGTAATCGGGACTGCGTTGAGATCGACGGACATCAGCCAGTCGAACAGGACGACGGCGTCCGATCGCCAGAGCTCGACGGTGACCTTGGCGAGCGACCGATCCATGAGCGCATCATCGCAGCCGAACGCACGGATCTGCCGCGACTTGGTCGGTTCTAGCCGGGTGGCGGAGCGGGAATCTTGCTCGAGCACGCTGCGGGCTGTCACGAGATCAGCTTTATCCTTTGGCTCGCGGAGGCGCCTACTACGGCGAGGTCCAGTCGACAGGAAGGTTCATGCGCTGCAGGACGCGGCGGTTGCGAGCGTGGCTTTGGTTCCATTGCGCAAGCCGGGCGCTAGATCCGAGATGTATGAGCGCATCGCGGCAGGGATCTACGGCGCAAGCAGCAGCGTTGATGGCGGCTGCCCAGATGGATTCCCGGTCTGTGCTTCGGGTCAGAGTGGCCGGGCTCCAGTCCGCGGTGACAGCGCTCCAGCCCGCGTGAACAGCGTTTGACCAAATGGAGTAGGCGCCAGGTGACCGAATCTTCGCTGCGAAGTCAGATGCAAGACGCGTGGTGGTGGGGAGGCTTTGCCCTTCACAAGTGAACTGCCGCCGAATTTCGCCATGATCTGTCGGCTGCTCGTCGTATTGGCACCGCAGACCGAGGTCGTTTGCTTCGCGCAAGACGGCTTGCACGGTCGGCGGGTAATCCGCCGTCCGCCATCTCGGATTGGGTCTGCGCTGGCTGTTGACGGCGCGCAGCGTGTCGCGGATCTGGCGGGCACTTGCGCGATGAACGAGGATCCTTCTCGCCACACGGGATCGTGCACCAATGCCCGGTTGGAGCAGCCAAGAGGCCTGGGCGCCGGCTTCTAGGGCGACACGAGTGAGCGCGTTAGGCACGAGGGTCGGCGTGTCCGTCGTGATGCAGAAGCAGATGGCGTCGATGCAGTCGACGGCCGCCGAGATGAAAAGCCATGCTGTGGCATCTGTCCAGATCAGGGGCTGCTCACCCCAGGGGTTGCCGTCGTGCCGTGTCTCCGTGTTGGCACGTTCGGCGGCGGCCTCAGACTTCCATGCCGGATTCCACTCCAAGTCCGGCAGCCATTGCAGTACGTCGGTGCGCGCTGCGGTTAGATAATTCCTGATCTGATCGACGTCAGCCGGTGATAACAACGCCATGTGACCATGTTCTCGCGCATGGTGCAGTGCGAACCTGACTAACCGGCGACCCAGCACAGTCAGGACATCCGCTCTTGCCGCGCCCGGGACGGTGCTGTCGACTTGGTTCAGCCGGGCCGGGCAGGATGTCAGGGTGTGCCGACAAGGAATTACCCATGTGCTCCTGGACTTCTTCGGCACGCTGGTCGGGTACTCGCCGAGCCGTACTGAGCAGGGCTATCACGCCTCGCATGCGCTTGCCGGTTCGATGGGCGTGACGATCGACTACCAGGCTTTCCTGCGGGCCTGGGCGGCCGAGTCGGCAAGGTTCGACCAGCGCAGCGCCGCCGACGACAGCGAGTTCTCGATGGAGGAGCTGGCCGCGGCCTTCCTGGCCCGGATCCTAGGCCGAGAACCGGACCTGGCTGAACGGACGGCCTTTGTCGATAGCTACATCGCGGAGTGGAACAGTGCCGTCAGCTACCCGCCGGGCATCGGCGAGACCGTGGGCATGCTGGCGGATCACTTCCGGCTCGCGGTGGTCACCAACACCCACCAGGCTGACCTGGTTCCCCGTCACCTAGCGGCCATGGGTATCGCGCAGCACTTCGACGCCGTCGTGACATCGGGGGAGGCAGGCAAGCGCAAACCGCACCCTGCCATCTACGCCGAAACCCTGCGCCGCCTCGACACGAATGCGCAAGCCGCGATCTTCGCAGGCGACACCTACGATGCCGATTACGCCGGCCCTGACACCGCCGGGATGACCGCCTTCCTAATCGACCGAGCCGGGCACTACCCAGTTCCCGCCAGCCGACGCCTCCGCTCGCTGCACGACCTGCCCGAGCGCCGGCAGATTCAGCACCGCTCGCCAGCCAACAGCTGGCCGCGCTCAAGCTCCGCAGTTCCACCGCTGCCGCCAGCATCCGATCATGCCGCGTACGGCACGGATCAACATTCCTCGCGGTGCAACGATGACAGGTGCTCTGGCGGAGAATGCCGGGGTGGAGTTCTTCTGTTATCACCGCGACCGGCCCGGCTCGATGCAGTTGCGAATGGAACTGGTGGAGAAGCACTGGTCGTACATGGACCAGTTCGCGGCGAGGATGATCGCCCGCGGCCCGACGTTCACCGACGACGAGACGGCTACCAGCAGCGTGCACATCCTTGATCTGCCCGACTCCGCCGCGGCCCGCGCTTTCGCTTTCGAGGAGCCGAATTACCAGGCCGGCGTGTACCGGGACGTGATGCTGCGCCGGTGGCGCAACCTGCTCGGCCGGACGATGTGGGAGTTCCCCAGCGATCAGGAGGGTGCGCACCGGTACTTGGTGATAGGCCTCGGCGCTGAGCCCGGGCCGGGCGCTGACCTTGAGGTGCCGGCGCAACGGGACGAGCTGATCGCCTATGGGCCGCGGCTGGCCGACGACGGCATCGCCTGGCTGGGCACGGCGGCGATAGTCCGCGCGGCCGACCCGGCCGGGGCGCGAGCCGTCCTGAACTCCGACCGCTATGCCGACATCGAGGTACACAACTGGGACTTCGGCGGGCGGCCGGAATGAACGACGCTAGCCCATCCCGGCTATGGAGGACTGATCAGTTGCCGCCGAAATCACGTGAGCGACCACCGGCAGCCGCCGCCGAACACGGCACCGCGCTATAGGGCTGATAAAGCCTGCCCCAGCTTCCGCACATGGCTCCCTTCTGTGTCAAGAGGCCTTCCTGATCGGGGTTCTAGGCTTGATTGTGGCGGGTCCGGGAAGTGACTTGTCCGAAGAGCCGGTGTGGGGATGCGAGCCGGCCGCGCTGGATTTAGAGACGTTTCCCCGGTGTCCTCCCGGGCCCGTCCCCGACGGACCCGGCAAGCCAGGACCGCCCGATCGGGTTTCAGGTGCTGGCCCACGACGCGAGATCACCCGCACGCCGGGCAGCCCACAGCGCTCGGCGCGGCCGTGACCAAATGGGGCTCCCCTGCCGCTTCCGTGGGTCGCTGACGCGGGGTGGTGACGCCTGGTTCTGCTGCCTGGCCGAGGGTTGGGTGCCGGCGGGCCCGGCTCGGAGGCTGGTCACCGAGGCGTGTCTTCGGGTGGCAGTGCCGGGGC
>DAHVAR010000027.1 GCA_027314515.1 Actinomycetota bacterium | reverse complement strand
AGGTCGGCGGGTCACCCCAGTGGTACACCGTCGCCGGCGGGTCACGGGCTTACGTCGAGCGGCTCGCCGGGCTGCTCAAGGACGTGCGTGCGGCCCATGCCGTCACCGACGTCACCCGGCACGAGGACGGGGTTCAGATCCGGGACGTCACCGGGCAGGTCACCCGCGTGGACCGCGTCGTCATCGCGACCCACGCCGACCAGGCCCTTGGCCTGCTCGCCGACCCGAGCGACGCGGAGGTCACCACCCTTAAGCGGTTTGGCTACTCGCGCAACGTCACCGTGCTGCACACCGATGGCTCGGTCCTGCCGGACGCGGCGCGGGCCCGTGCCTGCTGGAACTACCGGATGACGTCCTGCCACCAGCCCGGCCAGCCCGCCATGGTGACGTACTGGATGAACCGGCTCCAGGGGCACCGTGCCGCGCAGAACTTCCTCGTCACGCTCAACGACTGCGACCGCCTGGACCCGGCGTCCGTCGTGGCGACGATGAACTACGAGCACCCGATCTACACCTCCGAGGCGGTTCGCGCGCAGTCACGCCTCAACAGCCTGGCCACCGACCGGACTGTGTACGCCGGCGCCTACCACGGGTGGGGATTCCATGAGGACGGGTGCCGCTCCGGCATGGAAGCGGCACGGCACTTCGGGGTGGCCTGGTGAGCATGGCCAGGCTCCGTCCGCCGGCGCCCGTCCGCCCGCAACTGCCCCAGCTGCCAGCCTTGGTCGCCGGCCACGTCACGCACCGGCGCCCTGGGCCGGTGCGGCATGCCTTCCGGCACCACGTCTACCAGTGGCTCGTGGATTTGGACTCGCTCCCCAGCCAGCCCTGGCCCCTCAAGGCGTTCGCGCAGTTCAGCAGTGCTGACCACCTCGGCGACCCCGGCCTGCCGATCAAGAACAACATCGAGAACTACCTGGAGAGCAACGGCATCCGGCTCGGTGGCCAGGGACGGGTGCTCATGCTGGCCAACGCCCGGGTCCTGGGCCACGTATTCGACCCGCTCTCGGTCTTCTGGTGCTACGACAGCAGCGGGCTGCTGGCCTGTGTCGTCGCGGAGGTCCACAACACCTACGGCGAGCGGCACGCCTACCTCCTGCGGCCAGACGAGGCGGGGGTCGCCGTGACCGGCAAGGCCTTCCATGTCTCCCCGTTCTTCGACGTCGCCGGCAGCTACGAACTGCGGTTCACGCTGAGGCCGGACCTGGTCGCCACGACCGTGATGCTGCGGCGTGAGGGCACCGTCGCGTTCTCTGCGACCTTCCGAGGTCTGCCCGAGCCCGCCACCAGCTGGAACCTGGCCCGCCGGCTCCTCCGCCAGCCACTCATGACCCAGCGGGTCTCGGCCCTGATCCGGATGCACGGCATCTGGCTGTGGCTTCGCGGCCTGCCCGTCCGCGCTCACCCACGCCAGCTCCGGCAGGAAGGGGTCTGACCATGACCGTGTCCGCATCCATCAGGTGGCCCGCCGCCGCCGCCTCACTACAGGCGCCGCTCAGAGCCGCCGTCGCGCGGGCGGTCTTCGAGCATGCCGTGCGACAGGTCCCTGTCCGCGTGACCTACCCCGACGGGCGGGTACTCGGAGGAGGACCCCTGGTATCGCCCGAACTCGAGGTCGTGCGCCCGGCGGCGTTCTTCGCCCGGCTGGGCCGTGACGCGAAGATCGGGTTCGGGGAGGCCTACCTGGCAGGGGACTGGCGGGCCGGGTCCGGTACCGACCTGGCCGACCTGCTGACACCTTTCGCCTCCCGGTTGAGCACGCTGATTCCCCCGGCTCTGCAGCGGTTGCGTGTCTTCGTCGACAGGCGCGTCCCACCCGAGCACGAGAACACCCTTGATGGCTCGCGAGCCAACATCGCCGTCCACTACGACCTCAGCAACGACCTCTTTGCCGCCTTCCTGGGCCCGACGATGACCTATTCCTGCGCCTGGTTCGACGACAGTGAGCCCGTGGAGGCCGCAACCCGGCTCGAGGACGCACAGCTGCGCAAGGTCGACGGCATTCTCGACCTGGCCGGCGTCCGGTCCGGCACCCGGCTGCTCGAGATCGGATCGGGATGGGGGTCGCTTGCCATCCGCGCAGCGCAACGGGGTGCTCACGTCACGACGATCACCCTCTCCCGCGAGCAGATGTGGCTGGCCTGTGAGCGGGCGGAAGCCGCCGGCTGCTCCGGGCTCGTCGAGGTGCGGGTGCAGGACTACCGTGCGGTGGGCGGCCTGTACGACGCCATCGTCAGCGTCGAGATGATCGAGGCTGTCGGCGAGGCCTACTGGGCCGCTTACTTCGCGGCCCTTGACCGGCTCCTCGCTCCCGGCGGCAGGGTCGCCATCCAGGCAATCACCATGGACCACCAGCGATTCGTCGCCACCCGGCGCAGCTTCAGCTGGATCCAGAAGTACATCTTCCCCGGCGGCATCGTCCCGTCGCTGCAGGCGATCGACGAAACCCTCGCAGGCCACACAACGCTGCGCGTGACGCACCGGCGCGAGCTCCGGGCTCACTACGCCCGGACGCTGCGCCTGTGGCGAGAACGCTTCCTTGGCCAGTGGCCCCTTCTCCGCACCCAGGGCTTCGACGAGTCCTTCCGCCGCATGTGGGAGTTCTACCTCGCTTACAGCGAGGCCGGCTTCCGCAGCGGCTACCTCGGGGTGAGCCAGCTCCAGATAACCAGGGAGCCTGCATGAGACTGAAAGGCACGGTCGCCTGGGTGGTCGGCGGATCCAGCGGAATCGGCGCCGCCGTGGCACGCGAGCTCGCATGCCGGGGCGCGACAGTCGCGATCTCTGCCCGTCGCAATGACCAACTCCATGACGTCGCCGGCGGGGACATGCTCGTTGTCCCTGCCGACGTTACTGACCCCGCCTCCGTATCGGCCGCCGCAGAACGAGTGCGGCAGGAACTGGGCCCGATCGACCTCGCCGTGCTGTCGGCCGGCTACTGGAAGCAGATGGACCCGGCGGACTGGGACACCGGCGTCTTCGACGAGCATCTGCGGGTCAACCTCAGCGGTATGAGCAACGCCATCGCAGCCGTGCTGCCCGGCATGCTGCTGCGGCGTCACGGCGTCATCGCAGGCATCGCGTCCCTAGCCGGCTACCGCGGGCTGGCCGGCTCCGAAGCCTACGGTGCGACAAAGGCAGCACAGATCAACCTGCTCGAATCCCTGCGCGTCCACATCGCGCGGACCGGGGTGCGCGTGACAACGATCTGCCCCGGCTTCGTCCGCACCGGCCTCACGGCCGGGAACCGCTTCCCCATGCCCTTCATCATCGACGCCGGCCAGGCCGCACGATCGATCTGCGACGGACTGGAGCGCGAGCGCACCGAGATCGTCTTCCCCGTCCGGATGGCCCTGCTGATGAAGGCCGCGCGCCTTGTCCCCAGCCGCGTCTGGACGACCCTGTGGGGAAGCGTCCCGCTGCCTGACACTAGCCCGACCGGGCGCCCCGACCGAGACCAGCGGAAGCAAGGGGCACCATGAAACTGCGCAAGACCGTCGTCGTCGAGAAACCCCTGGATGCGGTGTTCAGCTACCTGTCCGACTTCACCACGACCACTGACTGGGATCCGGGCACGGTGAGCACTGTGCGCCGGCACGGCAACGGCGGAGTCGGCACCACCTACGTCAACACCTCAACATTTCTGGGCCGGACGACCCAGCTGACTTACGTCGTCGATGAACTGGTGGACCAGCAACTCATTCAACTTCGTGGCGAGAATAAGACCGTCACCGCCGTCGACACCCTGACCTTCCGGCCCGTGGCGTCCGGAACCGAGGTGATCTACACAGCTGAGTTCACCTTCAAAGGACTGTCCCGCATCGCCGTCCCACTGCTTAAGCCCGCATTCGAGCGCCTCGGCAACGAAGCCGAAGCCGGCCTGCGGGAGGCGCTGAACCGACTTTGACCGAGGCAGTTCCAATTCGCCGCCCGCATCTTCCGCTCCGCTGGTCAGCGGCCAGTTCCGGGCCGTCCGGCATCGGGTGCATGAGCGCCCTCGGCAGAGTCCGCATTGCTGCGCTATGATCGCGCGGCGCGGTTCGATCTGGCGGGACCAGGGCACACAAGGGCCATGAAGATGACGATCGTCACCGTCGGCGCCGTAGCGGCCACCGCAGCGATCGGCGGCGTCGCGGCCGACCCCGGCTCCGCCTGGTACCGCAGTCTGCGCAAGCCCCGGTGGCAGCCGCCGCCTCCGGCGTACGCGCTAGTCTGGACGCCGCTGTATGCGACCATCGCCTACGCAGGCGCCAGGGCGCTCACACGCGCCCAGAGTCGTGATCGCCGTCAGCTTGCCGGCCGCCTCATCCTTGACCTGGCGCTCAACGCCGCCTGGACGCCATTGTTCTTCCGTGGCCATCGGCCTCGCGCCGCGCTGGCCGAGATCGCCTGCCTCAACCTCGCTAACGTGTTGCTGATCGGCCAGACATGGCGGGCTGACCGCGCGGCCGCGGTCCTGCTGCTGCCCTACGCCGGCTGGACCGGGTTCGCCACTGCCCTGAACGCCGAGACCGTCCGGCTGAACCCCGGCGCCTGAGTCGTCCGGACCCGTCCGTCAGAGGCGAGATCACGCCTCCTGGCATCGGCAGAGGTGCGAGCGTAGGGCATGCTGCGCAGCGAAGGCGCGGCGCGGGCGCCAGGCCGCCGCAGCCCCTCGTCAGCGAGACACGAGGCTAGGGGCTGTCCGGCGGGTGTTGTGCCGGGCGCGGCCGGCGGTGGGCGGCTGCCTTGAGCCGGCTGACCTCTGCCTGCAGGCGGCGGGTCTCCTCCTGCATCGCCAGGACGCGGCGGATGCCAGCCAGGTTGAGCCCGTCGCTGCTGAGGGCGGTGATCTCCAGCAGCCGGGCGATGTCGTTCTGGCTGTAGCGGCGAGTGCCACCGGCGCTGCGGGCAGGTTCGAGCAAGCCCTCGCGCTCGTAGATGCGCAGGGTCTGCGGGTGCAGGCCGGCCAGCCCGGCGGCGACGGCGATGCCATAAACGCCCTGGGCCGGGTCGGCCCAACCGGGGGTCACCATGGTCGCTGGCGCGGGTCGGCGAGCAGCCAGTACGCCAGCCAGGCGCGGACCGCGGGGCTGTCGAGGGACTCCAGCCCGCCGCTGTCAGCCGGGCGGGGCGGCTGGGCGGGCTCGACGCGGACCGGGCCAGCCCGCAGGGCCGCGCCGCGCACCGGCCCAGGCGCCTGCCTGGGCACGGCGGCCGGCGGGAACGGCCATAGCGCTGCCCCAGCCGCGGCCGGCGCGCCTGGCGGTACGCGGTGCCAGGCCGGCTGAGCCCCGTGCTGGTGGTCGTAGGCAGCACGGCGGGCGGGGTCGGATAGCAGCCCGTAGGCGTCGGAGACGGCCCGAAACTCTGCGGCGGCGGCTGGGTCACCGGGCCGGGAGTCGGGATGCACCGCGCGGGCGAGCCGCCGGTAGGCCCGGGTGATGTCCGCGCCAGTGGCGCCGGTGCCGATGCCCAGCACCTCGTAGGGGTTCCGCAGGCTCATCCCGGCCCTCCTCGCGCTCGCCGTGTCCGAGAGTGATTACCTCAGTATGCAACGGGACTAAATCTAAGTCTAGTATTGTCAGGTAACCAGCTTGAATGCTATACATATCAGCGGGCACAGCGCCCAGCGCAGACCACAACCGGTGAGGAGGCTTTCAACCATGCTTGTGCGTACCGACCCGTTCCGCGAACTCGACCGGCTTACCCAGCACGTGCTCGGCACATCCGCCCGCCCGGCGGCGATGCCGATGGACGCTTACCGCCAGGGTGACAGCTTCTACGTTCACTTCGACCTACCCGGCGTCAGCGCCGAGTCGATCGAGCTGACCGCGGAGCAGAACGTGCTGACCGTCCGGGCTGAGCGCAAGCCCGAGCAGCCTGAGGGGGCCGAAATGCTCGTCGCCGAGCGCCCGGCCGGCGTGTTCACGCGGCAGGTGTTCCTCGGTGACACCCTGGACGCCGACCACATCTCTGCCGACTACAGCTCCGGTGTTCTGACCCTGACCATCCCGGTGCATGAGCAGGCCAAGCCCCGCACCATCCAGATCACCGGACACGAGGACCGCAAGAAGGTCACGGCCGGATAGCTCCAGCGCGGCGCAGGGACGCGGGTAGCGGGCCCGGCGCGCGGCACTCTCCGGCACAAGAACCAGGCTGTCAGCCCGGCGCCCCGTTTGCAGTCGGCCGGCAAGCCGGAGTGCAGCGAAGCCTGCTGCCGCGTCAACCTGGGAGTTGTGGTTGCGGCGCCTTGGCCTGCCGGTTCTGCCGCAGGCGGCATACGCGGCCAGACGTGACGGACGGGGACTGGAAACGGGCCGCCACAGCGGAAACCGTGCCAGTCCCCAGGCCGTCGAAATCGGCGATCTTCGGACGCCCCGACCCCCCGTGGCCGCACCGCTGACCAGCGTTGCGGTGATGATGCGGGCTGCGAGGCCCGCAGCTGCCAGAGCCGAACCGGCGGCGGTCAGCCGAGCGCGGCGCCGCCGCATGCGCCGGCGGATGTCTGGTCCGACGAACAGGCCGCTCGCGCGCTTCGCGCCATCATGGCCGCCCGCAGGCAGGCCGGCCGCGAGGTCAGCAAGCCGGTTGATGCCATGATTGCGGCTGTGGCCGCGTCCCGCGGCATGGCGGTTGCGACCCGTAATACCAGCGACTTTGACGGCATGGGCGTCGAACTGATCAACCCGTGGCAAGCAGCTGACAGCTGGATCAAAATCCAGCGCAGCAACCGCGCCGTGGCCCGCCAGCCCGAGCCCCCGAATTCCGCAACATCTACCAGCGCTCCAGATGCAGAGCGGATGGACAGGTGCCGGCGAGGCACCTGAGAGAGCGCATTGCACTATTACGACGACCGTACTAGCGTGAGCGTCCGTGAACGAGGACACGTCCCCCGTCTCCTGGCGGCGGAACGACCGCGGACTCCTCGTGCTCGTCAGCCTCGCCGACAGTCCTAAGCATGGGTATGCGCTGCTGAAGGACATCGAGGACTTCGCTGGCGTCAGCCTGAGTCCCGGCACGCTGTACTCCGCCATAGCCCGGCTGGAGGACGCTGGCCTGGTAGAGCCGGTAGGCGCCTCGGGGCGTCGGCGCCCGTACCGTCTCACGATGGCAGGACGCGCCGCGCTGTCGGCGGAGCTGGAGTCGGCTGCCGAGCTCAGCCGGATGGGGCTTCGGCGCCTGCGGGTGGCGAGCGCATGAGCGCGGTCGGCCCGGGGATGCGCGCAGTCGGCTGGTCGCTTCGCTGTTACCCGGCCTGGTGGCGTGAACGTTATGGCGTCGAACAGGAAGAACTTGCCGAGGAACTGGCCAGAGAAGGGCGACGGCCCTGGCTTATGGCCGCCGGGCTGCTGGCTGGGTCAGCCCGGGCGCGGCTGACCGGGTCAGGCATGCCGCCGCTGCCCGCCTTGTGGTCAGCACGCGCCCGCGTCTCGGTTGTGGCCGCCACGATCCCCGCCGCGCTTGCGCTGCCGGCGGAGTTCGCTTTCGTCGCCGCCGTCAGCGAGCACGGCTGGTCCGACGGGGCCGGGTCGAGGCTGGCGGGCGCTGGAGCGGCGGTCCAGTGGGAACTGACCGTCCTTTTGCTGGTATGGCTAATCTGCGCGATGCAGTTGCTGGCAGCTGGGGGATACCTGGCCGCGAGACTGCTGACGCTCGCTCCTGGCCGCCGTCTGAAGGCCGCCGCTATCGTGGCCGCCCCGATCGGTGCCGTCGCCCTGGGCACCGTAATGATCGTGATGTCGGCCTCGCTGCGGCCAGTCGTGTCGGGGTGGGAGAAGAATGTCATCACCGGGGTGACGCACTATCACTACCTGCGGCGCGGCAGCCCGCTTGCAGCCGCTGCGCTGTATTGGGGCGGATGGGTCGTCGCCGCCGGCGGCTGGGCAGCCGGGCTGCTGGCATTGGGACGAGCAACGGCGCGCAGCAACCTGCCGGCCAGAGCCCTGCAGGTCGCAGTCTCCAACGCGCGGACGACAGCGCTGACGCAGGGAAGCTTCGTGCTGAGCCTCATCGCACTCGAGCTGACAATGGCACTCCAGACGCCCATCGGCCCGCAGGGCGGGCTCATTTGGGCGTCCCGTCTCGGGTCCCTCGCAGCTCCCGTCCTGGTCATCCTGGCAGGCATCGCCGCCCTCTCAGTCAGCGGCGCGGCCAGCGCACATACAGCATCCGCGCGCTCGCGTCGCCTGCTGGCCCCACCAGGGCCCAGCCCAGGCCGAGCTAGGAGATGAGCACTCGTTCGAGCCGCAGGCCGTGGTCGGCCGGATGAATGGCGTGCTGTTCCTCGGTAGCCTGACTGACTGATCGTGTTGGGCCGGCAGTAGGGACTGAGATGCCGATCGCGCCGAGGGAACGGCTGGCTCGGGTGCTCGACGGCTCGCCGGCGCGCGGTGCCTGCAGCACGCAGCTATCGGTGCGGCGAGAGGCGTGCGGCTGACGGTTGCCGTGGTCAAAACCCGCGCCGCGCTCACGGCCGGCCTTGGCTGGCTGGGTGCGGGCGAGCGGCGAGAAGGCCGGCCGGCGAGAAGGCCGGCCGACAAGTGGACCTACGCCCACTGCGCCGGCCTGCGGGTCAGCGCCGTGCCGTGGCGGCCCTCATCTTCCGTGTTCTGGAGCCAGCCCACCGGCCTGGTCGCCCTCGTGATCGCCTCGCCTGCTGGGAGAGCCCCGGGAGAGCCCTGCCAGTGCTGCCGTCCGCGGGAATATCCGTTGCATTTACTGCGGCAATTCTGCTATTGCCTATATCGTCTATTAGACGGCAGACTTAACGGGTGGCAGAAAGAGAAATCCGGCCATTCAATAGTCGCAGTAAATCAGAATCCGAATATCGGAATTCGGTAATTACCCGGC
>DAHVAR010000022.1 GCA_027314515.1 Actinomycetota bacterium | reverse complement strand
ACCGATGGTCCGTTCGTGGCGGGAAAGGAGGTCGTGAGCGGCTATACCGAGATCGACGTCGCCGACCTGGACGAGGCGCTGCGCATGGTCAGGACCTGGCCCGGCTGCCCGCTGGTCGAGATCCGCCCGCTGGAAGTCATGGTGGCTGACGCTTCGCACGACCAGCTGGCCAGCGTGGTCCGGCAGCACGCGGGCCAGCTAGCCGCGCCCTGATGCGGGTGACCGGCGACTTCGCCACCGCGGAGGACCTGGTGCAGGACGCGGTGCTCGCCGCACTGCAGCACTGGCCCGCCGAGGGAATACCGGACCGGCCGGACGCACGGCTGTTCACCGTCGCCAGGCGCCGGGCACTGGACGGCTTCCGCCGCGCGGACAACTACCGCGCCAAGCTGGCGCAGCTGCAGTGGCCCGTTCAGCCCGCCGAAGACGGGCGCCTGCGGCTCATCTTCACCTGCTGCCACCCGGCGCTGCCCCGGCAGGCCCAGATCGCGCTGACGCTGCGAGTCGTATGCGGACTGACCACCGCCCAGATCGCCCGCGCGTTCCTGGTACACGAGACGACCATCGCGCGGCGCATCACGCGGGCCAAGCACAAGATCACCGACGCCGGAATCCCGTACCGGGTGCCCGACGACGACGAGCTGGCCGCACGGCTGACCGAGGTGCTCGTGGTGATCTACCTGCTGTTCAACGAGGGCTACCTCGCCACCGCTGGTCCGCCGCAGTCGCGGGACCTCGTCGAAGACGCGGAGTTTCTGGCCAGCCTGCTGCACCAGCTCATGCCGGCCGAACCCGAGGTTGCCGGACTGCTCGCTTTGATCCGGCTTCATCGCGCCCGCGCCTCGGCGCGGTTCGGACCCGATGGCGGGCTCGTGCTGCTACAGGAACAGGACAGGTCGCTGCGGGACCGCTCAGCGATCGCCGACGCGGCCGGGCTGCTCACCCGCGCTGCCCGGCGGCACCGGCCTGGGCCTTACCAGCTGCAGGCCGCGATCGTCGCCTGCCACGCCGAGGCCGAGCGCTAAGGCTCGTGCCAGGAAGTGCCAGGTAACCGGCGAGTAACTTGCGGGGTTGGGCGTGACCGTGGTCTACACGGGGAATTGGCCGATGACGCCGTCGTAGCTGGCCTGGGCGTCGGGCAGGGCGAGGCGGCTGTAGATTTCCAGTGAGGTGCGGGAGGCGTGGCCGGAGTAGGGCTGGATCAGGGCGTCATCCAGGCCGCGGGTTTTCAGCCAGGTGAACAGGAAGTGCCGCAGCCGGCCGGAGGCGGCACACTGGCCCCCCGAACACGGGTCAATACTGGACGTATGCGAGCGGTCACGTCCCGGAAACAAGAGAAGTGCCGCCGCCAGTCACGAACCCGGTACTTCAAGGCCTGGCGGGGCGGGCCAGCGCGAGCAGGTTGCGCCGTGTCTGGGCTGGCCCATGGATCCTGTCCTCGATCTCGCCTGAGTGGCACCGGGTGGTTTGGACGTCAGCAGGCAGGCAAGCCTTGCCGCTTGCCGGGATGCCTTCATGCGTGCCGGGGCTACACGTTTGCCAGTGACTGCCAGGCCAGGGCAATGCCGAAACTGATAAGCCCGAGACCGGAAGCGATGTAGATGACTTGCTGAACTCGCGGCCCGGCGAGCCTGCGCAGCAGGGCCATCGTGATCGACAATGCAGTGAACCAGATGGAGGTGCCCAGTCCGATACCTGCCAGCAGGATGGTGGCGCCTAGCGCGGTGCGAGCGACGCGGGCGGTGGACGCGGCTGCGAACACCGCTGCCCAGGAGGCGATGGTCAGCGGGTTGGCGGCGGTGGCGCCGAGGCCTACCAGATAGGCCCGCGGCGCGGAGGTGATCTCCGTGGAGGGCGCGCCGCCCTCCGGGACGCGGCGCGCACTGCGCAGCGCAAGGATTCCGAGGGTGACCAGGACCGCGGCGCCAAGCAGGCCGAGGCCGATGCGCAGGCCCGGAAGGCGCATCAGGCTGGCCACGCCGAGCAGCCCCAGGCTCCCGTAGGCCATGTCGATAGTGGCGGCACCCAAGCCGATGGCGATGCCGATGCCGAGCCGGCCGTGGATGACGCTGCGGGCCGCCAGCAGCCAGATCGGCCCGACCTGGGCGGCGACCAGAAATCCAAGTCCGAAGCCGGTCAGCAGCGCTGCCGTCACGGTGCCATCCCGGATCTGCGTGAGGGATGCGGCTGGCGTCGAAGCGCGGCGCGCGCTGCCCGGCGCAGCCTGAGGGGTACAGGAGGAAGAACCTCGCCGCTAAGCCGCCACTGGCCATCAATGTCGACCCACCGAAGCCACGGGTTCTCCCGCGCTGGCAGCTCGCATTCCTGGTAGCGCTCCCACATCTGGTATTGCGCACGGTGGAACTCCGCCACATTCCGGCCAACTGTCACCAGCAGCAGTGCCGTGCGGCGGGCGACCCCGAGCATTGCATGCGGCATGCCCCTATAGCGCGCGCGAGCCTCGCCCGTCGCGGGCTGGGGAACTGGGGGCCGTGATGTCATTTCATGACCTCTCCTCGGCCGGCCGCACGCCATTGCACCTATAATGGCAACGGTCCAGCCAAAGCGCAGCAGGGGGCAGTCAAAACTGACGGAATCGAAGCGATGGATGACATTGACCGAGAGATCATCCGTGTTGTACAGCGCGATGTACGGGTCTCCTACCGCGACCTCGGGCATGCGGTCGGCCTAAGTTCCAACGCCGCGGCCGAACGGCTTCGCCGGCTGCTAGCCCGGGGCGCGCTGCGCCTGCTGGCCTTGGCTGACCCCGGTGCGGACGTGCGCCTGCGGGTGCTGATCGACGTACGGTTGCACCCGGACCAGTCCGACGACGACTTCGAGGCCACATTGCGCCGCGTGCCGGCCATCACCGAAGCCAACCACGTCACCGGCACCTACGATTACCTGCTGCGCGCCGACCTGCCGGATGCAGCCAGCCTCGACCTGCTGCTCCGCGAACTCAAGCAGTACGGCGTCGCCGCGACAAGCACCCGCGTCATCCTCCGCACCACCCTCCCCCTCCGGTAGCGCCAGTCGCCAAGATCACCGAAAGCGAAGATTAGCGCTGCCATTCTTGCGCCCGTCTTTCCATATGCCGCGTTATCCGCAGTCTTCGCGTCAGCGTCTTGCTCACCCCTGAGAGCGCAGCTAGCGTTACAGCAGATTACTTGCTGGTACTCCTATTGTGATCGTTGAAATGTGGGGCCAGAGGGGCTGTATGACCTTCATTATTACGCAACCGTGTGTCGATCTCAAGGATAAGACGTGCCTGGACGTGTGCCCGGTCGACTGCATCTATGAAGGACGCAGGTCACTGTACATCAACCCGGAGGAGTGCATCGACTGCAAAGCCTGCGAGCCAGTGTGCCCGGTCGAGGCGATATACGCCGAGGACGACCTGCCCGACAAGTACCAGGCATACTACGCGGCAAATGCAGAATTCTTCACCGTGACCACCAGCCTGGGCAACCCCGGTGGCGCACTGGCTGTGGGACGATTGGACGTTGACCACGAGCTGATCAGTTCTCTGCCACCCCAGCAGCCGGGCACATAAGCAAAGTACCCGGCGCGCCCAAACAATCAGCACATGATAGAAGCCGCCATCTCGGTGAGTCGGGAGCAGCGCTGCCGAAGCGTGCCGATGTGATGTTCCAAAGCACAAGGAGCCCCCCATATGGACAACTGGAAGAATCAGCGCGACCCGCATCCGGCCCGACTTGAAGAGCGCCTTGAGGACGATGTGGTGCGCTGCCACCTCAGCCCCCGCCACTGCCGTATCCGTCCTGGTCAACATGGCTTTTGCATGGTGCGCGCAAACCGCGACGGGCGGCTGGTGAGCCTGAATTACGGCCGCTCTGTTCACGCCACTGAGGAGACCATCGAGACCGAGGCGGTCTTCCAGTATGCACCCGGGGCACGAATTTTGTCGATGGGTAACATCGGCTGCATGCTCAACTGCGACTACTGTCACAACTGGAAGACCTCTCAGGCGCGGTTCGTCGCGGACAAAGACATCTACTACTACACGCCCGAGGAAGTCGTCGAGATCGCCAAACGCCACAACATTCGCGTGATCTCGTGGACCTACAACGATCCAGTGGTGTGGCACGAGTTCGTCACCGAAACCGCCGGGCTCGCCCATGAGGCTGGGATCATCAACCTCTTCAAATCGGCCTTCTTCATCTCCGACGAGGCCGTCGAGGAGCTGCTGCCGGTCATCGACATCTTCTCGATCTCCATCAAGTCGATGGATCCGGTCTACTACCGTAAGCTGACCAAAGGGTGGATCGAACCGGTCCTGGAGGCCACTAAGCAGGTTTACCGCGCCGGCAAGCATGTCGAGGTGTCCACCCTGATGGTCACCGACCTGTCCGATAACGAGTCCACTGCCCGCGATGTGGCCCGCTTCGTTGGCGAGGAACTCGGCCCGGAGGTGCCCACCCACTACGTGCGCTTTCACCCCGACTACAAGATGACCAATACCATCCGCACCCCGATCGACCGGCTTGAGCGTGCCCGCCAGATCGCTCTGGACATGGGTCTTCACCATGTCTATCTCGGCAACGTCTATGACACCGAAGCAACCAAGACCTGGTGCCGCCACTGTGAGCACCTGCAGGTCACCCGCTACGGTCTCAACGCGCAACTGGTCGGAGTGACCGCCGGCAACCGCTGTGCCGAATGCGGCGAACCTGCCGATCTCAAGCAGCTGGCAAACCCCGACCCCGGCCGGGCCCGGGTGGCGGAGCTGCCCCCCGATCAGCAGGTAGAACCGGCTCGCTTCCAGTGGCACGGTGATATCCGTTCGCTGCACGTCCAGGTGCAAAACCTCGCCAGCGTGCCGCAGCAGGTCTACGAACGGCGCTTTGGCGACGGTGTCCCGCCAGGGTGGGCGGTGCTGCCACTCGCCCCCGGCGAGAGCTACCGGTTCATCGCCGCCAAGGCATATCCAGGGGAACGCGGCGTCGAGGTCGCGGTCCCTGCAGCCTGTCAGTCCAGCCTGCACGAGGTCTTCGACCGCGCGCACTTCCCCACACTCGACCTGCTGGAGGAACCCTCGGCCAGCGAGGACGTTACTCCCTTCCCCCGCTACGAGAAGCCGGTCCGCGCCTGACATCACCCACCCCCGCCCGATCCAGGAAGTGACTATTCATGACCGCGCAAACCGCGCCGGGTTCTCCCGGCCTCGTCGTCGTACGCACCGCTGACGTCACCGGACGGGAAGCCTTCCCTAACCTCACCAGGCGCGTACTCGCCTACAACGACAAGCTGATGGCCGTCGAGCACACCATGGGCAAAGACTCGGTCTTTCCTGCCCATACCCACCCCCACGAGCAGCTCGCCTACCTTATCTCCGGGCATATTCGCGTGCGATGCGGAGACCAGACCTTCGAAGCCGTCACCGGCGACAGCTTCGTCGTCCGCGGCGGAGTGGAACACCAAGTCGTAGCCCTGGAGGACTCCGTCGCGCTGGATCTGTTCACCCCCTGCCGGGAAGACTTCGTGGCCTGGGTGAACGAGGCCTCTGCATGACCAGCCACGCAACACGCGACCGCCGGTACGGCACCGCGGCCCGGCCGGCGCTGTCGATGAACATCGGTCCCACCCGGCTAGCGCGACGGGTCCGGTCCCGCCTCGCTGAACAACCTCCGCCGCTGTATGACGACGCCTTCCTCATCGCTTACGGCGAATGCCTGCGCCGGATGCGCGTGGTCCTCGACGCGGCCGGGGCCACCGTCTTCGTCATACCCGGCACCGGCACCAGCGCCCTGGAAGCGGCTGCGGCGAACCTGATCCCGGCAGGCAGCACCGTCACGGTCGCCTCCACCGGACAGTGGGGTGACCGGTGGGCCGCCATCTGCGAACGGCTCGGGCTGCGCACCTACGTCGTGGTAGCCACGCCGGGCGAGGCCGCCGACCTTGCCACGCTCGAGCGATTCCTCACTGACCAAGACAGCGGTGTGCTGCTGGCCACCCACGTCGACTCCTCCAGCGGGGTACGCACCGACCTTGCGCCGCTGCAGGAGATCGCACACCGCCACGGCGCGATGTTGCTGGTTGACGGCGTCTGCGCAGCCGGCGCCGAGACAGTCCGGCAGAACGCCAACCGCGTGGATGTCTACATCACTAGCACCCCGAAGGCGCTCTCCGCCCCGGCGGGTCTCTCGATCCTCAGCCTGCTGCCGGCGGCCACCGCGCAGCTGGCGACCCGGAACTGGCCGTGCGTGAACTACTCGCAGGACCTGCAGTCCTGGCTTCCGGTCATGCAGAGCATGGAAAACGGCCGATTCGCCTACTTCCAAACGCCTCCCAGCAACCTCATCCTTGCGTTCGCAGAAGCCCTCGAACTCATCACCGATGAGGGAATCACCAACCGGGTAGCCCGGCACCGGCGGCTACGCGATCAACTGCACGACGGGCTCAACACCCTCGGTATCGACCAGCTGGTAACCGATCCCGAGCTGCGCGCCAACGGGGTCACCGTGTGCTGGTATCCGGCTGACCATGAAGCAGGCTTTCTCAACCAGGTGCGCGAGGCCGGGGTGCTCTTGCCCGCCGGCACACACCCGGTACGCGGCGTAAGCACCTTCCGCCTCGGGCATCTGGGCAACGTCACCGAGGACGACATCACGCGAACACTCACCGCGCTGGAAGAGGCCATTCATGCCCCCGGCGGCGGAAAGCCATGACGATTCTTGTTCAGGCAGTACGCCTGATCCAGCCGCACCGCCCACCCAGGGTCGCCTCAGCGAATATCGCCCGATCGATCGAAGGCCACGTGCGAGTCCGCATGGCTTAAGAGGACACCGACTGGGAGCAGATCGTGCTGCTCTACGACATGCTGCTGCACCTGGCGCCCTCGCCGGTTACCCGGCTGCACCGCGCCATCACGGTGCGCTATGTCGCCGGGCCCCGGGCCGCGATGACCGAGCTGGATGACCTGGCAGGCAGCCTCGATCAATATCACCTGTACCACGCGACCCGCGCCGAGCTGCTGCGTGCACTCGGCGACTCCGACCAGGCCCGTGCTGCGGACCGCCGTGCCCTCGAACTGACCGCCAACCCTGCCGAGCAGGCCGTGCTCCAGCAACGCCGGGACGACAACGCGCGCCCGGGTCGAGCCGGAACACCGCCACCTCGACCGTCATGGTCCGGGAAGGGACGCGCTGACGGGTGACGTGGCCAGACCAGAGGGCCGGCCATTGTGCCTGGATCGCTATTCCGCGCTACTGAAGGAAGGACACTGACATGCCGCCTATCGTCACCAGCGCCGAGATCGACCGACGCGCTGAGGAAGTATTCGCCTACGCGACCGACCCCAGCCGGTTAAGCGAATGGCAGAAGGGCCTTTCTCTCCGGCTCGTGATCTTGAATTCTGAGTTGGGTGCGGCTCTTCCGGAGTGAGCTAGCCGCACTGGGTCGTCACGGCGGTTGCTGAGCTGTGACCTGCGCGTTCGCGTCTGATTAGTTCACGTTCCCTTGCTCTCCCGCGGCGTGGCTGCGCCGCGTCGAAGTGCCTATCCGGGACAATCTGCCAGTGATCAGCTGGCAGATGAGAGGATGGGGACGATGGCCGAGCCAGATTCGCCCGGGGTTCCGCAGATGGTGCGCGGCACGGTGGTGACGCACCGCCGCCGCTGCGGCAAGCCGGGCTGCCGGTGCGCGGGCGGCGGGCAGCTGCACGAGTCGGTGGTGCTCAGCTACTCCGAGCGCGGGCGGACGCGGTTCGTGATGCTGCCGCCGGGCGAGGTCGCCGCGGTGACTGCGGCGGCCGGGCGGTACCGGGCGGAGAAGGCCCGGCTGGAGCGGCTGGCCGCCGACGGCCTGGCGGCACTGACCGCGCGGCTCGGCGCGGCTCGCAAGGGCGGCCGCGCTGACCCACTCCGGGCTGGAGGAGCAGCTGGGCTTGAGGGGCCGGGAGCTGACGCGGGCGCTGTTGCAGGATCACCTGGAGCTGCGGACGGTGCGGGAGCAGCGGCGCGAGCAGGTCGCCGGTGCCGACGGCCTGACGCGGACCCGGGCCGAGGCCGGGCATGGCCGGCCGCTGGGCACGGTGTCCGGGCCGGTGACGGTGCGCCGGATCGCCTGCCGGGCGCGCCCGGCGCGGGCAACCTGCACCCGGCGGACGCGGCGCTGAACCTGCCGGAAGAAAAACACTCGCACGGGCTGCGCAGGCTGGCTGCGGTCGAGTCCGCGCGCGGCTCGTTCCAGGACGCGGGCAGCGCGATCACCCGCTCCACGGGGGTGAAGGCGGGAAAGCGTCAGGTGGAGCAGCTGGCCGTGCGCGCTGCCGCGGACGTGGGCGCGTTCTACGCCGCCCGGCGTCCGGGCCCGGCCCCCGAGGAGGTGCTGCTGGTGCTGCAATTCGACGGCAAGGGCATCGTGACGCGCCCCGGGGCGCTGCGCGCTGCCACCGCGAAAGCGGCGGCCAGCTCCCGGCGCAAGCTGGCCACCCGGCTGTCGCCGGGCGAGAAGCACGGCCGCAAGCGGATGCCCGGAGCTGGCGGCGGTGCACGACGCTGTCCCGGCGCCAGCGGACAGCGGCCGACATCATCAGCCCGCCCGGCAGCGACCCGCCGCCCCGCAACCCCGGCCCCAGGCGGCCGGCAAGTGGCTGACCGCCAGCGTCACCGATGACATCCCCGCCGTCATCGCCGCCGGGATCCGCCGCCGCGCCAGCCTGTTCAGCTACTCGGCGGCCGAGCGGGCCGGCGCCGACGAATGCGCCGACTACCTGACCGCCAAGGCGCCGTTCCTGCACTACCCGGCTGCGCTGGCCGCGGGCTGGCCCA
>DAHVAR010000017.1 GCA_027314515.1 Actinomycetota bacterium | reverse complement strand
GCGTCCGTCTCGGCGAGGTCCGCCGGATACTCCGGCAGCAGGTCGTCCCAGACGACCAGCCACGACCCGTACAGCTGGGCCTGACCTTCAGGCCGGGCGAAGAACCAGACGTGCAAATGCGCGCCGCCATCCCCGATGCGGTACACGTGGGCCCGGCAGATGTGCGTGAGTGCTTCCACGTGCCGGACGATGTGCGCGGACAGCAATCCCAGCTCGGCTGCCAGTTCATCGGGCAGATCCGCCATGTCGTAGTGATCGCGCGGGTGCAGCATGAGGGCAAGCGGAACGCCGACTCCAGCGATCCGGGTTAGCCGCCAGCGGTCGTTGAACCAGATCCCCTCGTCCCGGCGACGGCACGCGTTGCAGTCCGACGGGTCCTCGCCATGTCGCGCAGGCTCGGGCAGCACCGGCGGGCGCAGCGGTGCGACGCGGAGTCCGTCCGGCTCGAATGGGCTGATGTCCCACCCAGCCATGCGTGCCAGCGGAAGCCTGCGCTCACCGTCCGCGGCAGCCAGTGCGTGGTCGTAGAACTCGTCAGGTCGCAAGGCCATGAGCATGGAGACTAGTAGGCTGCGCCGTTGCCGGGCGCTCCCGCACCCAGAGGGCGGGAGCCGCGGGGTCGGGGTCGTCGATCTGCCGGGCGAGGCGGTGGCCATCGAACACTGCTTCGGAGGGCATCCGCGGGGCGACGGCGTCTCCGATCGCGTACACGCCGGCTATGCCGGCGGCGGCCAGCGCGCTGGGGTCGGCGAGAAGTTCGCGGTAGAGCGTGTCGTCGCTGCGCTGCTGGGTGACCAGGACGGTTCCCTGTGCGCTGATCGTCCAGGATTCGCCCCACGCCGAGCGGCCGAGAACGGTGCCGGCGTCGAGCTGGTGAATGGCCACGTTGGTGTGGAAGGTGACGCCGATGTCGTGGAGGTGCTGGCGGAGCATGTCGCCTTCGAGCGTGTCGTCGGATACGGGTGAGATCTTGTCGAGGGATGTGACCAGGTGAACCTCGTAGCCTTCGCCGGCGAGGAGCTCGGCGATGCCCGGAGCGACGAAGTATCCGTCGGTGTCGTAGACGATGACACGCCCATCAGGCGGTCGCTGGCCGGCCATGACCTGCTCGGGGGTCAGGGCGCGGTCCGCGCCGCTCAGTGGTCCCAGATGGTGGGGTTGTGTTCCGTCGCCGCACCAGCGGGAGCCGGTGGCGAGGATGACGAGTTCCGCGCCGTAGTTGAGGATGTCGGCGGCGGTGAGCCGGCTGCCGCGGATCACCTGGACGTTGGCCTGTTTGGACAGCGCGATGACGCGGTGGTCGATGGTGCGTCCCCAGTCGCCGAGGGTGGGCAACCTTCTGATCCAGCGCATCTTGCCCCCTACCTCGGGTTCGGCTTCGACCAGGTGGACGGCGGTGTAGCCGCGCCGGCCCAGCACCAGCGCGCACTCCAGCCCGGCCAGGCCGGCTCCGACGAGCAACACGCTGCGGTCGGGGTCGCGGGCGGGGGTGAACTTCTCGGGGTGCCATCCGCGGCGGTATTCCTCGCCGGCTGTGGCGTTTTGCAGGCAGCCGACGTGGCTGAACTTCTCCTCGCGCAGGATGCACACGTTCGCGCCGGTGCACTCGCGGATCTCGTCGATGCGCCCCTGGCGGATCTTGGCCGGGAGGTAGGGATCGGCAATGGCCGGCCGGGCTGCGCCAATCAGGTCGAAGTTGCCGCTGCGGATGACCCCGGCCATGGTGTCAGGGCTGGTGAAGCGCCCTACCCCGACGATCGGCTTGGTGGTGACCGCGCGGACCTTCGAGGTCCAGGGCAGCTGGCTCGCCTCGCCGAAGTACCGGGACGTGCCCGAGTCCTCGGCCCAGCTCCCGACGTTCACGTCGAACAGGTCGACCAGGGAATCGGCCATGGCGAAGAACTCCAGCAGTTCCTCGTCATGGATGCCGGGCAATTCGCGGCCACTGGCAGCGGGCATGCGGATCGCGATCGCGCAGTCAGCACCGACCGCGTCCCGTGTCATCGCCAGCGTTTCGAGGGGCAGCCGGGCCCGGTTTCGCAGCGGCCCGCCGTAGACATCGGCGCGCTGGTTCGTGACGACCGAGAGCATTTGCGTCATGAGATACCCGTGCGCGCCGTAGACGTAGATGATGTCGAACCCGGTGTCTCTGGCTCTGCGCGCTGCGGTCACGAAGTCGCCCTGGATCCTGCGGATGTCCGCAAGAGTCATCTCCTTGGCCATGCTGGCGTACTGCGGCTCGGCTGTGGCCTGCGTTGGTGCCAGGCGCGGGTACCTGGACTCGCCGTTAACCGAGGAGGCGCCGCCATGGAAGAGCTCGATGCCGGCGAGAGCGCCATGCTCGTGCACCGCGTCGGCGATCAGGCCGAGCCGGTGCATGTCCGCGGCCTCCCAGCAGTCTGAGGCGACGGCGGGGGTTTCATCGGAGTCCGGTGACACCGGCGCGTAGTCGGTGCACACGGCGCCCCACCCTCCTTCAGCTTTCACCGCGCGGAAGGCGGCGTGGGTAAGCGGCTTCGCGGACCCGAAGCCGGATGCGTGCGGCACCTGGTAGAAGCGGTTGGGCAGGGTCTTCGGCCCGATCGTGACGGTGTCGAAGAGGATGGCGTGCCGTGGGTCCATCTGCGGCATGAGGCGGCCTGCCTTTCGATCTCGCGGTCAGCGCGACCGGGGGTTCCGGGGGTTCCGGGGGTTCCGGGGGGACCGGAAGAGGACGCAGGCCCTGCGGGTGCTGTCAGCGACGTCCCACCGCCCAGTCCACTGTGCCGCCAGGACGACGATGTCGCTGGTGGTGGTGTCCGCCGTGGCCCCGGTCTCCCATTCGGTGAGTGCGGCCCTGCCGCTGCTACCGTAGCGCGCGATAAGGGCTCAGCTAGGTTGCGGGTACATGCTGGTCGATGACGTTGCCGTTACCGCCGCCGCGCTTGCCGCCATGGCCAGCGGGGTGGTCACAGTGCTCCGGCGGTGACGGCGTTCGCCTCGACCGCCCCGACCTTCCGCCCGGACGGTGAGGTAACGCGCCATGGCGGCAGCTGATCGGAGAGCTTCGAACCGATCTCGAACTAGCCGGCGATGCCCTGGTGACTGACTGGGGGAGCGGGGCAATGGACGCGCGGATCCACACAGCGCGTGGCCTCCGTTGGCCGCCCGGCGAACGAGCGTGCTTTCAGCACCCGATCGGCACGCCTGGCGGTAGCCGTGCTGGCCTGGCGGTGCATCAGTGGCAGCCGGGGGCCTTCGCCGCCGCCGAATGCTGCCGAGCTGGCCAGTCCGGACGCGCAGGCCAGGGGCCGCCCTATCCCAGCGGCAGCAACCTACGATAACGTAACCTACGTCACCGTAGGTTGGAGGCGTGGTGCTGAAGTCTGACGCCGTAGCGTTGCCCACCGTGATCCAGGGCGGTATGGGCGTGGGGGTCTCATCCTGGCCGCTTGCGCGGGCCGTGTCAGCGACCGGCCAGCTCGGCGTCGTGTCCGGTACGGCGCTCGACGTGGTGCTCGCACGCCGGCTGCAGGATGGCGATCCCGGCGGTCATGCGCGCACGGCGTTGGCGGCCTTCCCGGTCCCTGAGATCGCCGCGCGTGTCCTGGACCGTTACTTCCGCGCGGATGGCCGCGAGCCGGGGACGCCCTACGCGCCTGTCCCAAGGCTCAGGCTGGGTCAGGACCCGCGCGCCCAGGAACTCACCGTGGTCGCGAACTTCGCCGAAGTCTGGCTGGCCAGGCAAGGCCATGAGGGCTTGGTAGGGGTGAACTACCTCGAGAAAGTCCAGATGGCTACGCCAGCGGCCGCCTACGGCGCGATGCTCGCCAGCGTTGACGTGGTGCTGATGGGGGCCGGCATCCCGCGGGAGCTGCCCAGGCTGCTCAGCGCGCTGGCCCGGCACGAACCGGTCAGCCTGCCAGTCGATGTCATCGGCGCGCCTGAGGGTCAGCGGCACACTGTCGACCTGGATCCGTTCGCCTTGCTCGGCAAGGTCCTGCCGCCGCTGCGGCGCCCTGTCTTCCTGGCCATCGTTTCCGCGCACGTCCTCGCCGAGTACCTCGCCCGCGATCCCTCGATCCGCCCCGACGGGTTTGTCATCGAGGGACCATTGGCCGGCGGCCACAACGCGCCGCCCCGGGGCCGGCTCACCCTGGATGACGACGGCCAGCCCCGCTACGGCCCGCGCGATGACGCGGACCTGGCCCGGCTTACCGCGATCGGGCTGCCATTCTGGCTCGCCGGTTCCTATGGCACGCCGGACAGGCTCAAGGAGGCCGTCGCCGCGAGCGCGGCCGGTGTGCAGGTAGGCACCCTGTTCGCCCTCAGCCACGAGTCCGGGTTGCGCCCCGACCTGCGCTCACAGCTACTCGGCCAGGTCCGCGATGACACACTGCGCGTGCGCACTGACCCGGTCGCCTCGCCGACGGGGTTCCCGTTCAAGATCGCGCAACTGCCGGGCACCCTGGCCGACCCGGAGTGCTACAACATGCGGCCGCGCCTGTGCGACGTGGGTCACCTGCGCGTGCCCTACCTGAGGGCCAACGGCGCCGTCGGCTACCGGTGCCCGGGCGAACCGGCCCACACCTACCTCCGCAAGGGCGGCGCGGCTGCGGACACAGTCAGCCGGGCATGTCTGTGCAACGCGCTGCTGGCCAACGTCGGACTCGGCCAGACCCGCCGCGCCAGCGGCTACACCGAGGACCCGCTGGTCACCCTCGGATCCAACCTCGATGGCGTGCGCGCATTGCTTCAGCGCCATCCACACGGCTGGTCAGCCGCCCAAGCCGTGACGTGGCTGCTCACCCCCTAGCGCCGAGTCGTCATCACAGGACATGCCGGGACACGTCGATTCCGATGGCGATCCCTACGAGGGGAACCACTCCGACCCTGGTTCCGTCGGACAACCTGGCAACGAGTCCGCCGTCGAACGAGAAGTCCACAAACACATTCCACGGAATGGCATGCTGGAGGAAGACGTTGTCGATAGACACCACATCCGCGGATACCACAGCACCGGGCGAACCGCGCCCTACTTCACCCGCGTTCTTGGAGTCGACGGCACGGAGCGGAACTGGGGCACTGTGCTGGCGCTGCGGGACCTGCGCGCGGGCGAGCGGTCAGCCGCGCGCTAGCTAGTCCCGGTTTTCCCCTGCGGGGAAGTCGCGCAGGCATGAAAATTGGTGCCGCGGTTGCCCGCCGAGCCCGGGACTCTTCTGGGACCCATGATCCCGATAGCTAGTCTGGCGCGGGGGTCTTGCCCTTCGGGTTGCGCATTGTTGCCACGAGCACGCCGGTTAGATTCGTTCTTCTGC
>DAHVAR010000008.1 GCA_027314515.1 Actinomycetota bacterium | reverse complement strand
GAGCCGCGACCGGCCTGGCGGCTGGCAGATCGTCCGAGTGGAGACAAGGTACGGACGATCATCGAGCGGTTCGAGCAGGGCACCGCCAAACGGGTCCTGGCTGATGAGTACGAGATCGGTCTGACGGGACTCAAAGACCTGCTCAGAAAGCACAAGGCCCATCAGCCACGGCTGGTCTCGGACCGTCTGTCTGCTGAAGACATCGAAACACTGCTTCAGGCATTCCATGAGGGCACACCGCAGTGGAAACTGGCCAAGCAGTACGGCATCAGCGTGACGAGCGTCAAGGGATTGGTGAGGTGGAGTGGGGCCTGAACGCGCCATTGCTCAGGTTCCTCCGGATTCGGTACTGCCGCCGGTAATCTCGTCGGCGATGACGACGAACACCAACCTCCCCCTGGCCATCCAGCTGCTCCGGGTTGCTCTGGCCCCGGACCAAGGACAAGGCCGCGCGGACTCGCTGCTGGCCATCTTGGGCGTTGGCCCTGATTACGTCCGCCAGCACGTCGCTGCTCTCGATACCGCCCTCGGACCGTTCAGCCCAGGTCTTGCCGGCCTAGATGAACTCATCCGCAAGGCCGAGGAAGCCGTATCGACTTCCAGGCCGACAGTGGCGCGCCAGCACGTGATCTCTCAGGTCGTCCTGCGCCACTTCGCCGGGCCCATCCCCTCCGGCGGCAGGCAGTTGGCCCTCTTCGACCTTGCCGCTGGACAAGCAACACTTGCTGATGCAGAGGACGTCGGCTACGTCGAGAACTTCGTCCCTGTCGACAGCCAGGCCACGGAGGACCTCTGGCAGACGGTTGAGACTCGGCTGCGGCCGGCCATCAAGGCTGCGCTTGGCGGCAACGCGCTCGGTAACGCGCCGCACGTCAGTACCTTGCGGCAGGCCGTCGCCCTGCACCATATCCGCAACCCGCAGACGCTCATCGTCCACAACCAGTCCTATGCCGACGCCCTGCAGAGCGGCGTCGACCGCATGGCTAAGACTCCGTACGCCGCCCACGCGTTCGAGCAGAGGTACCAGATTGCGGCGGCCGGGCCGGAAGCGCTGCGCCTGGGTGCCGAGGCCATCTACGACCGGCTCATCAAGCTGCACGAGGAAGGCGGCCTGTTCCGGCTGAGCGTCCAGCGGCTCTTCGAGAAGGTCTGCGACCGTTTCGACACCAAAGGAGTCCAGATCCTAAGCCCGGCTAGCAGGAACAAGGAGTTCCTGCTCGGCGACTTGCCGGCCATAACGATCAATCGAGCGTCAGGCGAGGCTGGGCCTGGTGTCCCCATCGACGAGGCCGATGAGATCGTCATGCCCCTCACTCCCCGGCTCCTAGTCTCCGTTGGCCTGCCCGATGGAACACGCTCGATCCCCGACGATGAAGTTGACTGGTACAACGCCCTGCAAGTCCGGCTGGCCCGTGAGTACCTCATCTACCGGCCGGCCGCTACTTTCATGGCCACCGACTTCGCAAGCTGGCGAAGCTGATCAGCGAGCGGCACATGACCCGCGCCACTCCGGCTCAAATACCCGGATAGGCGATTCGGTTGTGCAACTGTCGTACTTGCGAGCCGGCAAGCTTACGCAACATCGGATCAGGAGCGAGTCCATGGCAGAGATCAACGAGAACAGTCCGGCGCCCGAGCATGGCGTTGCCGAGAACCAGCGCCTCACGAAGCTCGGCACTACGGACGTAGCGAAGGGCCAGCGGGACGGACAGCGGCCGGGCCGTGAGCTGCCGCCACTTGTTCCTCACCTGCTTGCCCCTCCAGTGGAACCACCGCCTGCTCCCGCTCCACAGCCACCTGCTGTCGCTCCACAGCAGCCCGGAGTGGCGCAGGCCCCGCAGGAGTGATCGCTTCCGGGTCAAGGTAGCCCACGAACATTGTGACTACGTGGCTGGCGGCGATGCTGACGGCGCTGGCCGTGAGGTACGGGATGGGCTCTCGGGCGCCTGGCGGGCGGTACTGGATCGGAGACTGCAAGATGAGGTCGCGGTCGGGCGAGTCGTCGGCGGAAGCATTGAAGGAAGACAGATAGCCGCTGACGTATGCGCCATCGTCAAGGACGCAGCCAACCTCTATCTCGACCCTGCCGCCGACGCGAACTTCTTGCATTGCCCGCCACTTCTCGAACAAGATCCACCACGCCGAAACTGTCGAGTCATGCGGGAAGGACCCGATCAGCGGAAGCCTGCTTACGGCCCGCCGGATAGGCGGCCAAGTGGCGGCGTACGCCACCGCAGTGGCCAGCAACAGCATGCCCAGCAACCAGATGGCAACTTGCGCGTAGTGTCCAGGGCTCGTTGCTGTTCCGGCCAGGTAGGCAGCCGGACGGCGGACCAGCGCGCCGCCGTTGGGCGTAACCGAGGGCCACAGCCACCGGGCTACGCCGAACAGGCCCAGGACAACAACTTCCGAGGTGACGCTGGCCGCCACGATGGCAACAGTCTCCCGGAACGGGGAGGCTCGGCGCTCAGTGCCGTTACGCTCCTTGCCGACCAGATAGGCAAAGCCCGGTAGCAGGAGAACGACGAAGACCAGCAGTCCAGTCAGGGTTGTCGGCATCCCGGTTCCCGTGGCCTACGGCCGCTCGGCGGGCTTTGCTTCATCGAGCTTGCGCATCAGGTGACTGGCCAGGCCGAGCAACTCGAAGGCTTCGTCATCATCTAGCTCGCCGAACTGCTCATGAGCGTTCGGGTTGCGGATCGCCTGCTGCGAACCCATGAACAGGAACCGGTAACCGGCCTGGATGTCCTTCCCGGTCTGGGTCGTCAGGTCGGCCAGTACCAGGGCAGGCTGGTCGTCCTTGAAGGCGTTGCTCATCAGGCCCATGCCGTCGCCGCTCAACCCGCTCAGCTTCTTGACCCGGTTGTTGACCGCCTTAGCTGCCTCGAAGACGGCCGCCGCGCGGTGGCTGTCCCGGAACAGCTGCTCGCTGACGGCCAGGATCTCCGGGTGCATGACAGCCAGCCGAGCATCGCGCAGGATCGGGCTGCGTACCCGCTTGCCCTTGACGGGGTCACCGATGACCAGGTTGCCGTCGACGACGTACCAGCCCCGGCGAGCCAGCTTCTCGACCAGCTCGTTTCGCAGCTCATCGGCCGGACCGGAGATGAAGCGATCGTCGAGCCACGAACCGATGAACTCGCGCAGAATACGTCGCCCCTCCGAGCCCCACTGGTCGAGCCCGATGAGCACGCCGCAGACGAAGTTGCCAGGATCGCCCCGGACGTCGGGCGTCTCCTCGGGAAGTGGCAGCCGGTCAAGCGGGATGTCGGCTTCTTCGTCGAGGAAGACCAGGATCTGCTGCGGTGTGTATTCCTCGGCGACGGCATAGGCGATCTGCTGGAGAACGAGTGCCGGAATCGGCCGGCCGTCATCCTCGTCCGGGTTGGGAAGCGGCTGGATGACCTTGATGCCGCGAGACCGGTCCTGACCCTTGACGGTCAGGGCAAAGTCACGGATCTGCTCCAAGTACTGGTACGGCCACGAGCGACGCGCATTCTCCGACGTGTCGTACGCCCTGAAGGTCAGGTAGCCCTCAGCCGCTAGGATCTCCAGCTCCTGGAGAAAGCCGCGCACCAGTTTGTCGTCTGTCACTTGGTGGCCGGCGATCTCATCCATCAGCGCGCAGCCGTTGACACCCCAGACCGCCCCGCCCCCGAAGCGCTCCTGATGCCGGTCGATGGCCTGCAAGATCTGGATGTTGTCCCAGCGGATCGGCATCGTTAAGCCGCTTCTTTCCGAGAGAGTGCCAAGTATCCAAGCGTTCCAGGCCGGCAGTCTGTCGGCTGGCTGGGCAGAGCTGTCAGCTTCGCTACGCTCATCCAGCCTAGGGCCGCACTCTGACAGTGATGGGCCAAGACACGTCGCTCTGCACTGCTCCGCCGGATCTAGCCGAGCAGCTCCATGACGATCTGGTTGATCTCTTCGGCAGAGCTGCTGGCCGCCAAGGCTTCGCGAACCCGCTGGCGCAGCATCACGAAGTTGGCTGTCTCATCGAGATCAAGTCCTGCTACCAACGCGGCTTCATCGGCGCCGAGATCAGACAAGCGTTGGTGTGCAGGATCCGCCGGGTTGTACAACGGGATCGGCAGCTTCCAGACATGCTTGTCTACATCACGCTCGTCCTTCCCGTAGGACATCAGGGGCCGGACGAGTTGTGTCAGTTCCGGGTTGTTGAGGATCGCGCAGATGTACCACCCCTCGGCCTCGGTGGCAATCGTCCCCCAGTAGAGCTTGTGCTCGATGATCGCGTTAGGGGCCTTGACGATGGCGGCGGCAACGTGCATACCCGAGGCCCCGTAAACGACGCGCAATGGTCCGGCGGGCAACTGCTCAGTAAGCCCGCGTCTGAAGTCCAAGCGTTCCGACAGGCTCAGGCGATCGCTTCGCCGATGCTTGTTCCACAGATCCTCCGCTCTGTGCCACCAGTCGTCGAGCCCCGGATAGAGGCCCAGATGGGAGTGCTCCACGTTCAGCAGTTCAGCGCCCTCCAGCGGCAGTACTGCCTCGCGCGCTGGCAGGACGCGGTACGGAAGGATGCTCTCGCCAAGCAGCACCGGCCGGACGAACTCGGCCTCCACCACTCCCTTCATGTTCGGCAAGCTCTTCCACGGCGACTTCTCCGTGCTGCTGCGCATTGACTCGACGGCTCGCTTGCCGGCACCCAAACCGAGCGGACTGGCAGGCTGCGGCTGCACGAAATAAAGGAACCGCGGCGTAATCGTGGCTCCCTCGCTGAATCGCTTGCCGTACGGAGATGCGGACTCAGCGTCGTCGGTGCTGACCACCAGCTTCGCCGGTTCCTTGCTCAGATACTGTGCGGCCTCGTCCCAGGTATGTGCGCTGCGCGGCAGCGTGCCGGTCCAGCGGGTGGTCTCGACAGGGAGCTTCTTGGCAGCGTCGGTCGTGCGCTGGCCGAACACGACTGATGAGGCTCGGGGGAAGAAGTGTGGGCGCAGGCGACGCAGATCCCATGACCCTTCGAACTCCACCTTCGTCAGCTCGGATGGGTCCGGATAGTTCCCAGAGCGGAAGCCGGCGAAGTAGCCGCGGTCCAAGGCGGCATTGGGCATGACGAATGCGAACGAGCCGCTGACCTGCAAGTACTGCTGGACGGCACGGGCGACGAACAGTGCCGACAAGTCTTGGCTCGGCGCCACCGTCTTGCCGTGCCAAAGCCCCATGGCCTCGGACATGTTCCGGAAGACCTGCTGCATGTCCTCAGGCATGTGCCGGTATGAAAGCCAAGGAGGATTGCCCAGCAGCACATCGACGCGATTCTCTGCCCGGCTGAGCCAGACGGGGCGAACCAGGTTCCGGATGTAGTAGCTCCAGATATGGTCGCGCTTCTCGTCGTGCAGCCGGCAGAGCACGCCGAAGCTGTCGGCGATAGCAGGCTGGTCTTCCGGAGCGATGGCCAGCCGCTTGAACAGCGGCGTCAACGACGGCACCATGCCTGGAGACCGGGGCTTGGTTGCCAATGACGCTAGCTCGCTGATCAGTCGATCGAAACGCCCCGCGTCAGCCAGCAGATGGTCCGGGAAGTGCAGCTCGTCGTCAAAGAGCTGGCTGCCTGTTCCGGTCGGGATCAGTAGCTGGTCCTGGGTGAAGAGATCGACCTGCTGGGCCCACTGGACACTATCGCCGAGATAGACGGGCACGCTGATCGCACCCCGCGTGCTGTCGACGAGCCGCTCTTTGCCGATCGCCAGCAGGTAGGTCACTCGGGCCAAGGCGACTGCTACGGGGTGCAGGTCAATGCCAAGCACTCGATTCGGAAGACCTGACAGAGCCTCGGCGAGCGGCAGGCCGTCGTCTTCGGCCGCTGCCAGATAGCGGCGGACGGCATGAAAGAGAAAGGTCCCAGAGCCGCAGGCCGGGTCAAGAACCCGCTGATTAAGCGGAGCGGTCACCGCCTTAGCCACGACCTGATCGGCCAGCCAGTCAGGGGTGTAGTACTCCCCGAGCCGGCGGCGCGTCTCCGCCCCGATGACCGACTCGTAGAGAACCTTCAAGACATCATGCTCAACGTTGGTCCAGTCGAACCGGGCCAGGCGCCGGGCCATCGTCCGGACAAATGAAGCACCGCCGGGTACCTCCAGAACCCAGTCGAAGAAGTCCTGCTCGACGACACCGTAAATGGAGGCAACTTCGAAGCGCTGGCCGCCCAGCAGACTGGCCGGCTGCAGGTCGGTGACATCGACTCCCAGCACCAGGTGAGCTATGACCTCGGCACTGTTGACCAGCAGCGTGTGCTCAATAAACAGATCGTCGGTGTCGGTGAACTGCGTGCCGAGAGCGCTGGTTAGCAGCCGCGACCAGAGCTGGCGCTTGAGTTGGACCGTCGGTGTGGTGCAGTGCTCGGCATACAGGGCAGCGAGGGCAGCCCGGTCGAGTGCGTAGGAGCTGCTGTCCGCGCCCAGCCGGTTCACGATCTCGCTCGGTGTCGGCGGCACGCCGGTCCTGATGGCCAGGACACCTTCGAGCCACATCAGCAACGAACCGAGAGCCGAGCGCGACGGCTTCAGCTCAAAGCGAGCAACCTCCTCCAGCTCCCCGCTCCGGAGGTTGTAGGCCAGCCAGTCCACCCCGTCGGTCAGGATGCCGACATAGCGCTGGCCCGTCTGTTCTGTGCGGCTGGCCACATACCCGGCGAGCTGCTTCCTGGCGTCCTTAACCACCGAGGGCTTACGCAAGTCTCGCTTGACCTCGATGACGGTGTAGCCAACCTCGACGTCGATCCGGCGATGGCCGGCAACCGGTGCCTCCAGGTCAACCTCAAGGTCATGGTCTTCGAGGCCGAGGCCACCGGTAAGGAGCATCTGGCGGACGTCGGCCTGGATGTTCGCTTCGGCGCGAATCTTGTCCCGATTAGACAGGCGTCCGATAAGGGCCTGGAGCTGATCTGCGAACGCTGCCTCAAGCGCTGACTTAGTGGCCATCCAGTGTGTCTACCACGGACAGCACCGGAATCGGTACAAGCCGCGCGACGGTCCACACAACCCGCTGAGTCGAGCCAGGAAGTCAGTGACCCCGTGGTCCCGCGGACTATGGATCAATCGGCGGCTGGGCCTTCGCTTCGAGGTCCTCAGGGCCGCGCCCGGATCGTGAAGCGCGACTCGTGCCGGGCCGCTACCCCGTCCGCTCGCCAACGAGACAGACGGCTAACGGCCTCGTGGCGACGATGCGCCCGTTGACCGCCAACTGCATGCGGTAGTCGCCCGGCTCTTCCAAGACGAGTGGACTGAGATGAAGGTTCGTCGAGAGACTCAGATGTCCGGAAGTTGATGTCGGGCGTGCCGCTGACCTGCAAGGTCGTGCCGGCAACGATGTGCGCTGGTAGTTAAACTCAGCCGGATATTCCCGCCTGAGGGCAACGGGAGGTCTTTCCGGGGCATCTCGCGTGGCTCGCCATCGCGGGGGGCCAGGCCGTGCTTGCAGGCCGCGCAGTGGTACCAGGCCCGGCGCAGCCGCACTGGCCCGACCACGGTATCGAGGTCTTGCCCCGGTAGGAGATGAATTCGGCCCGGTGGCCGTTCCCGCAGTCCACGCGGGGCCCGCGATGGCCGGGGTCCAGCATGAGCAGGTCCTCCAGCAGCGCCCCGCCCAGCCTGAGCATCGCGGCGCGGATCGCCAGCTCCACCGCCGCCAGCCCGCTCCCGGCTCCCAGCGACCGGGCCGCGTCTGCGGCCAGCCGTTCTATCTCGGCGGCCGCCGCCGCCGCGAGGGCGGCTGCTAGCTGATCGCGGTGCCCCTTTTTCCCCCTCCGGCGCGGGGGGCTGGCCGGCTGCCGGAACCGGCCGGGCCTCGCAGATCGCCTCGCTCACCTCCACGATCTGATCGGTCAGCGCGGTCACCTGATCCATCCGCATCTGCGTCACGGCAAGGCTGCGTAAGAAAGTTGCGGGTCTTGGCCGCGATTTAGCTAGCGTCGAAGAGGGAATCCATGACCTCTGCGCCGTGAGCGAGGGCGGGCCGGATTTCGTGGCGGTACACGCGTTCGGTGACGGCGGTGCCGCTGTGGCCTACCAGGCGGGCTATTTCCTCGAGACTGACGTCGTTGGCGCTCAGCAGGCTGACGAAGGTGTGGCGTAGCTCCCTTGGCGTCCAATCCGCGCCCACCCCGGCGGCCTTCGTGATCGCGCGGAACGACCGGCGGACGTTGTGCGCGTCAAGGGGCGTGCCGACAGCGGTGGTGAAGACCAGGCCGTGGTCCTGCCACAGCTCGCCGGCCTTCAATCGTGCGGCCGACTGCCGCGCCTTGTGGGTAACGAGTGCGGTGACGGCTTTGGCGGGCAGTTTCAGTACCCGCCTGCTCTTCGGTGTCTTGGTGTCGCCGCTCGCGCGGACGCTGCGGTAGACCGCCAGTGTGCCGGCGTCCAGGTCGACCTCAGCCCAGTGCAGCGAGCGCAGCTCTTCCGTGCGCAGGCCAGACAGCAGGGACAGCGTCACGTAGGCGTTCAGGGGAGCAGCTTGCGCTGCCTCCAGTACCGCGGCCGCCTGATCGAGCGTCAGTGACTTCGACGGCCGGCCTGCTCGGCCATCCGGTGCCGCGACAAGTGACGCTACATTCCGGCCGGCAAGGTCGCAGGCCTGGGCGTGCCGGATAGATCGTTCGAGGATCTGATGGACTAGCCGCAGCGAGCGGGTGGACAACGACGGCGCGAGTTCGGCGAGAGCCGATTGCACCTGTCGGGCGGTCAGGTTCTTCAGGCGGACAGCGCCAAGCTTGGCGATCGCGTGATCAGCCATGCGTGTGTAGTTCTCGATCGTGTCCGCTTGGCGTGCTGTCAGGCCGCTGGCGAGCCAGTCCTGGATGCACGACTTGACGGTGTAGGTCGCGGAGATCTTCAATCCCGCATCAAGCTCTTGACGGAGTGCCTTGAGCTTGTCCCGGACCTCGGCCTTGGTCCGCCCGCAGACCTTGTGCCGGATCCGCCGCTGCCCGTCGGCGGAGACGCCTAACGATGTCGCGCCGACCCAGCGGTTCTTGGATGCGTCGAAGTAGACCGAATCCTCGCCGTGTCCCCGGCGCGCCGCAACTGGAGCCATAGCCGGATCGTAACAGCTTTGGCTCCCCTTTTGGCTCCCCCTGACCTTCTGCCCGAACCTCGCAGGGCTCCTACCAGTCGGGACGGCGGGATTTGAACCCGCGACCCCTTGACCCCCAGTCAAGTGCGCTGCCAAGCTGCGCTACGTCCCGGTACTGCCTGCCCGCCTGCGCGGCGTGCCGCTCAGGCAAGGCCTACTCACCTTAGCGCAGAACGGGCGTCGTCCGGCGCTGCAGCCGCCTGCCTACGCCAACGTGCCAAACCCGGTCGATCGCCGCGGTGCCGCCCGCTGTTAGTCTGCCGCCTGGCGCCGCACCCCCGGCGCCCGGCGCCGCGCGGGACGGGAGCAGTGCAGCAGATGGATGACCGCCTGGCCACGCTGATCCCGCAGCCAGTTTCGGTGGAACCGCGGGACGGCGTGCTGACCCTGCCGTCGAACCCGGAGGTCCGCGCCGATGGCGCCGGACCTGTCGCGCTCACCGCCGCGGCCGCATCATCGGTCCGGCACCTGCTGGGCAAGCTGCCCTGGCCGATGTCACCGGCATCACCGGCGCCGGGCGGCCCAGGTGGCCCGGGCGGCCCGGCCGCCTCCCAGACACCGCCGATAGTGAGCGTGACCCTGGACGCCGGACTCGGGCCGGAGGCATACCGGCTGGTCATCGGGGAGGACGGCGTCACGATCGCGGCGGGCGATCCGGCCGGTGCCGGTTACGCCGCGCAGACCATCCGGCAGCTACTGCCCGATGACGCCTGGCGCGCAGCCCCGCTGCCGGGCGCGCCTGCCTGGCAGCTGCCGTGCGCCGAGATCGCCGACCGGCCAGCGCTGCCGTGGCGCGGCGCGCACATCGACGTTGCCCGCCACTTCGCCACCAAGCGCGAACTGCTGGCGCTCATCGACGCCCTTGCCGCCATCAAGCTGAACAGGCTGCACCTGCATCTCACCGACGACCAGGGCTGGCGGATCGAGAGCCGCCTGCATCCGGCGCTGCATGAGGTGGGGTCACATCGGCCGCGAACGCGGATCAGCCTCAACAGCGAGAAGCCCGCGGTCTATGAGGACATCCCGCACGGCGGCTACTACACGCTGGCCGACCTTGCGGAGATCGCCTCGTTCGCGGCCGGGCGGGGCATGTCGCTGGTGCCCGAGATCGACCTGCCCGGCCACACTGCGGCGCTGCTTGCCGCGCTGCCCGAGCTCGGCTCCGGACCGCCGCCGCCTGGCGGCTACCAGGTCAGCCCGGACTGGGGCATCTTCCCGTACCTGCTCGTGCCGGGGCCCGAGACGATGAGCCTGCTGCGCGACGTTCTCGGTGAGCTCATCGGCGCCACCGGCGCCCGGTTCGTGCACATCGGCGGCGATGAGTGCCTGCTGGACCGATGGCGCGAGGATCCAAGGGCCGACGCGATTCGCCGCAGCCGCGGCCTGGCCAGCGCTGAGGATCTGCACGGCGCGTTCCTGCGTGATGTCGCTGACGTTCTGGCATCGGACTTTGCCGTCAGGGCCGTGGTGTGGGACGAGGGCTTCGCCAGCACCGCGGGGCGGGCCGGGATGCTCAGGCCCGATACGGTCGTGATGGCATGGCGCGGTATGCAGATCGCGTTGCAGGCGGCGCGGGCAGGGCACGATGTCATCGCCGCGCCGGTGCTCCCGACGTACTTCGATTACTACCAGGAACGGGCTGACACCGAGCCGGTCGCTATCGGCGGGCCGGTCGCCCTGAGGGACGTGGCGGCGTTCGCGCCGGTGCCGCCTGACTGGCCGCGGCCGGAACGGGACCGGCTGATCGGCACGCAGTTCCAGGTCTGGACCGAGTACATCCGGGACGGCCGGTCGCTGGAATACATGATCTTTCCTCGGGCCTGCGCGCTCGCTGACGTCGCCTGGTCGGGCGGGCCGGTGCCGCCGGGCGGACAGGTGCCGCCGGGCGGACAGTCGCTTCCTGGCCGGGCGGATACGGCCGGCGCCGGGCGGCCGCCCCTGCTGGACCGGATCGGCGCGCATCTGCGCAGGCTGGACGCTGCCGGGCTGGAGTACCGGCCGCTCGCCGGGCCGCGGCCGTGGCAGCAGGGCGGCTCAGGACCGCGTCGTCACCGGCCTGGCTACCTGGTCCAGGACGTCGCCGAGCACCTTGACCGGCTGGCCGGCGGATGACGGCACCGACGGGCACCGCTGGAGAGGGCGAAAGGCCGAGTTGACCGCGCGGCACTCGCGTGCCTAATTTAAGACCGACCGGACGGTATGACGCCGTCCGGGGACGAGTAAGCCGGAGCGTGGCACATGGTGCTGAGGTCCAAGGAGTCCGCTGGCCGGCCGGCCGGCAAGACGGCCCGGCCGCCGGTAAAGGAACGGCTGCTGCACGTCGCGACCCGGCTTTTCGCCAGGCACGGTTTCGAGAGCACCTCGGTTCAGGACATCGTGGACGCGGCCGGCGTCACCAAAGGCGCCATGTACCACTACTACGGTTCCAAGGACGACCTGCTCTATGAGGTCTACCACCAGGTCCTGACCATGCAGACGTCGCACCTGGACCAGATAGCCGCCGGTCAGGGGACAGCCGAGGAGCGGCTGCGCCTTGCGGCTGCCGACGTCGTGCAGACCAGCCTGGACAACCTGGACGACATGATCGTCTTCTTCCGCTCGCTGCACATGCTGCCCGAGGACAAGCAGACTCAGGTGCGGGCCGAGCGAAGGGCTTACCAGGAGAAGTTCAAGGCACTGGTCGACGAGGGCGTCGCGGCAGGCACGTTCCGCTCCGACATTTCGTCGGATATCGTCGTGCACTATTTTCTCAGCGTGGTGAACCAGCTCGGTTCCTGGTTCAAGCCCGACGGTTCGCTGTCGCCGGGACAGGTCGGCGATCTGTTCACCGAGCTCCTGATTGGCGGGCTGGCCGTCCGTTAGGGCGGCTGACCTGCGGTAGCGATGCTTCCGGCCGTGCGCGGCGGCACCTGGCCCGCGATCTTCCGGGCGTCCGGGCTGCACCGTGTCCGGGCTGCACCGCAGCTCACATTCTCGCTTGGTCAGACCGACTAGTCGGTATGCCAAGATCTGACCAGCTATACGCCGGCCCGGCACTACCCGGCGGAGCGGGCCGTTGGCCTAGTCGATGGGATGGTCAACGTCGATGCTGCGGGGAAAGCGCTCGGCGCCACCCGGGCAGTCCGAGATGCCCGGCTACGGGCGGGCCGGGCGCGCCAGGCCATCGGCCCGCCGCCACCGGGCCGCGCGAAGGCTGCGGGCACTTGGTGCTGCCACCATGGTTGTCGTGCTCGCCGGAGCGCTCGGCTTCGGCCTGCTGATGCTGGCAACGCCTGGTGCCGGCAACGCCAGGCAGCTTGCCCAGGCGTTTGACCGTGCTCACGGCGCGCCGTACCCCGGCGTCACCGTACCGCACCGGTTCGCGACGGCGCTCGAGGCGACCGAGGATCAGCGGTTCAACGAGGAGCCGGGCATCGATCCCATCGCCGTGCTCCGGGTCATCTACGGATGGATTACCCGGAAGGGCGACCAGGGCGGTGCCACGCTCTACCAGCAACTGGCCAAGATGCTGTACACGCCGGGCCAGGTGGGCCTGTCGGCGGAGGCGGAGCAGGTGGCGCTCGCGGTCAAGCTGAAGTACACCTACTCGGGCCCGGAGATACTGCGCCTCTACGCCGACGTCGTCTATTTCGGGCACGGATTCTACGGGCTGCAGGAGGCAAGCTGCGGCTATTTCGGCCTGCCGCCGGACCGGCTGTCCTGGCCGCAGGCAGCCTTGCTGGCCGGGCTCGTCCAGGCGCCGAGTGCGGAAGACCCGCTCGAGCACCCGGCCATCGGACGGGACCGCGAGCAGCACGTGCTCGGCAGGCTGGTGGCCGTCGGGGCGCTCAGCCAGTCGCGTGCTAACGCCTACTTCGCGATCCCGATCGCCACCTTGCTGGCGCACGCGGGCGCCTGCCGCGGATAGCCAAGCGGCGTCTCAGGTGCGCCGGTGCGCCCCGCCGCGCCCACGGGGACGGCCGGAGCCACCGGTGCGGCTAGGCGCGGCCGCCCGGCTAGTGACCGCGGCGCGGCTACCGACCGCGGTACGGTTTGCGACGGCGGTACGCCTAGGGCCCCCGGCACGATGGGAGGCCGGCCCGGCGGCTACTGCCCCGGCGAGGTGCCGTCCGCGGATTGTGCCTGAATCCGCGTCGGGCGGGACGGTCTCGACGGAGACCCAGACCCACTTGCGGTAGGACCAGAACCGGAACAGCGTCCCCAGCCCGGTCCCGACAACCAGGGCCATTTCATACCAGAAGATTTCGTTCCGGACCCCGGCCAGGTCGGTCAGCCCGATGCAGCCGTAGTAGAAGAGCAGGCCGACCCCATTGAGCGCGAGAAACACGACCGTGTCCCTGGTGGTGCCCTGGCCCTGGCGGCTCTTGAACGCCCAGTGGCCATTGCCAAGGTAGGTGACCACCGTGGCCAGGATCGTGGCGATCGTAACTGCCTTGTACTCGCCGATGCCCTTGAGAGCGGTGGCCACGCCGAAGGTGACGATCGTGCCGATCAGGCCGACAATGAGGAACTTGGCACCCTCATGGATCAGGAGGCGAAACCGGCTGTAAAGCCCGCTGATCGTGCTCACGGCTGGAACATGCCTCCTGACCTGTCCGTGTCTTGCCGGGATCGTGACCATTGAGCGTACCGCCTGCGCCCGTCACTGATGGGGTGCCCGCTCGGAGTGCCGAAGTACCCTGCCGGGCCGGTTATTCATTTCGAACTGTCGCAGGCGTTGGGTAAGGTCTCGGACGTGCCAGATCCCGATGCCCTCATCCGCGCCAGCGGCCTGACGAAGCGGTTCGGGCAGTTCACTGCGGTCGACGGGATCGACTTCGAGCTCCGGCGCGGAGAGGCGTTCGGCTTCCTCGGCCCGAACGGGGCCGGCAAGTCCTCGACCATGCGGATGATCGGCTGCGTATCGCCACCGACCGGAGGCGAGCTGACCATACTCGGCCTCAATCCAGTAACCCAGGGGGCAGCCATCCGGGCCAGGCTGGGCGTGGTGCCGCAGGAAGACACCCTGGACGTCGAGCTGACCGTCCGGGAGAACCTGCTGGTCTACGGCCGCTACTTCGGCCTGTCCAGGCAGGTGATCGCCGAGCGAACGGCCCGGCTGCTGGAGTTCGTGCAGCTCTCCGAGCGCGCGAACGATCACGTCGAGCCGTTGTCCGGCGGGATGAAGCGGCGGCTGACGATCGCCAGGTCGCTGATCAACGAGCCCGAGATCCTGATTCTCGACGAGCCGACGACCGGCCTGGACCCGCAGGCCAGGCACGTGGTCTGGGACCGCCTCTTCCGGCTCAAGCAGCAGGGCGTGACGCTCATCCTGACCACCCACTACATGGACGAGGCTGAGCAGCTCTGCGACCGGCTGGTGGTGATGGACGGCGGCAAGATCGCCGCGGAAGGCTCCCCGCGGGAGCTGATCGACACCTACTCCAGCCGCGAGGTGCTTGAGCTGAGATTCAGCACATTCGAGCACGACCAGGCGGCCGAGAAGCTGACCGCAGTGCCCGCCGACCGGATCGAGGTGCTGGCCGACCGCGTCCTGCTCTACGTGGACGACGGCGACGCGGCGATGGCCGGCGTCCGCGGCCTCGCGCTCGAGCCGCTCACCTCGCTGGTGCGCCGCAGCACGCTAGAGGACGTGTTCCTGCGGCTGACCGGCAGGCGGCTGGAGGACGGGTGACCGCTCCGGCGCTGCGGGTCGGCTCGCCGCAGCGATACGACAGGGTGGCCGGGCCCGGCCGGATGGCGGTCCGGGCGTTCCAGCCATGGCTGGTCAACTACCGGCGGACCTGGCGGGGGACGATTTACTCCAGTGTCCTGATGCCGGTGCTCTACCTAGGCGCCATGGGCCTGGGTCTTGGCACCCTGGTGAATCAGCACGGCACCGCCAGCCTCGGCACTGTGAGCTATCTCGTCTTCCTCGCGCCGGGTCTGATGGCCGCGACCGCGATGCAGACCGCGGTGGGGGAGTCCCTGTACCCGGTGTTCTCAGCGGTGAAATGGCAGCAGACCTATCAGGCCGCCGCCGCGACCCCGCTGCGGCCAGGCGACATCTTCCGCGGCCATCTGCTGTTCACCACGATGCGGCTGACCATGAACATGATCATCTTCCTGGCCATCATGTCGCTATTCGGCGCGGTCAGGTCGGCATGGGTGGTGGCTGCCGTTCCGGTGGCGATCCTCACCGGGCTGGCGTTCGCCACGCCGCTGGACGCTTTCGCGGTCTCCCAGAAGAAGAACGACCAGGCGTTCAACATGATCTTCAGGTTCGGCATGATCCCGCTGTTCCTGTTCTCCGGCACGTTCTTCCCGGTGACTCAGCTGCCCGCCTGGGTCAGGCCGCTGGCGTACGTGACACCGCTGTGGCACGGCGTCGCGCTCTGCCGTGCGCTGAGCCTCGGAACCGCGGACCTTGCGGGTGCGCTCGGTCACGTCGCCTACCTGGCGGTCGTGGCCGGCCTCGGCCTGGCCGCGGGCGCGCGCAGCTACCGGCGGCGGCTCCATGTCTGAGCAGCCCATATCTCGCCAGACGCTGCCTGAGCAGACCCTGCCAGCACGAGCGATGTCGGGGCGGGCACTGCGGCAACTGCCACTGCGCATTCTCCCCGCGCCGTTGCTGCTGGCCCGTCGCGGCAGCCTGGGCGGGCGCGGCAGCGCGCACCTGATCGAGCGGCACGCGCGGGCCTACCGGCATACCTGGCTGGTGCTCGCCTCGGGCTTCGTGGAGCCGCTGTTCTACCTGCTGTCCATCGGCGTCGGCCTCGGCGAACTCGTCGGCAGGGTCAAGTTCGGCGGCCAGCCCGTCGGTTTCACCAGCTTCGTTGCGCCGGCGCTGCTGGCGACGTCGGCCATGAACGGGGCGATCTTCGACTCCACCTTCAACATCTTCTTCCGGCTCAAGTACGCCAAGCTCTACGACGCCGTGCTGGCCACGCCCATGAAAGCCGGCGACGTGGCGCTCGGCGAGATCAGCTGGGCGCTGATCCGGGGCGGCCTGTACGCCTGCGCGTTCATGGTCGTCATGCTGGCGATGGGCCTGGTGCACTCGGCCTGGGCGGTGCTCGCCATCCCGGTGGCGCTGCTGATCGGGTTCGCCTTCGCCGGCGCCGGGATGGCGGCCACCACCTTCATCCGCAGCTGGCAGGATTTCGAGTACGTCACGCTGACCACGCTTCCGATGTTCTTGTTCTCCACGACGTTCTATCCGCTGAGCGTGTATCCGCGGCCGATCCAGCTGGTGGTCGACTGCACGCCGCTGTACCAGGGCATCGCGCTGCTGCGCGGCCTCTCCCTCGGCGTCGTCGGCCCTGGCCTGCTCTGGCATGTGCTGTACCTGGCAGTCATGGGCACGGCCGGTCTCGCGGTGGCCAGCCGCCGGATCAGGAAGCTCTTGCTGCGCTAACTAAACTCACCGGCCATCCGGCGGTCAGGGGCTGGCACCATGAGAACATGGTTGGACGGTTGCACCATGCCGTGTTCGACTGCCCGGAGCCTGCCGCACTGGCCGAGTTCTACTCCCAGCTCCTCGGCTGGCCAGTGACGCACCGCAGCCCGGACTGGGTCGTCGTCGCGGCCGACGGTATTTCGTCCGGGCTCGCCTTCCAGCTGGACCCGGATTACCGGCCGCCGACCTGGCCCGGTCTATCAGTGCCGCAGCAGGTGCACTTCGACGTCATGGTAGAAGATCCTGAGGACGAGCACGGCCAGGTCCCCGAGGAGCGCCGCGACGATGCCGAGCCGCTGGCCCATGCCCAGCGAGAAGCCCTTCGCCCGGCGCCTGGCCACGCCCGCCAGGCCGACGGTGCGGAGCACCTCCTCCACCCGGCTGCGGGGGATGCCGTCACTGTGGGCCAGGCACAGCAGGTGGTCAAAGGCCCGGCGACCGCCGTGCAGCGCCTTGGCGTCCAGGAGTGCGCCGGCCTCGCGCATGGGCGCCGGCCGGTCGCGGTAGCTGCGGTCGCTGACGGTGACCGTGCCTTGCGTCGGCGCGTCGAGGGCCAGGATCATCCGCAGGGTGGTGGTCTTCCCTGCTCCGCTTTGCATCCTATGGCGCCTGACCAGCGGAGACCGGCAATCGTGCGCCCGGTAGTCACTGAGCTGGCAGGAACGCCTTTCTGTTCCCGGCACGGTTCTTTCGGCATGCGGACTCTTCTTGTTAGGTTCTCCGTTGTCAACCGCGGGCGTCTCCAGAGGACCGGGAAGAGGTCAGCGATGAGGGCGCCGACCACACTGTGTCCTTTACTGGAGCAGGAGGGCCAGCAAAGGGGCTGGTACCGCCCAGATGTTTCCCGTGGTGTCTAGGACGGACTTGGTGGCGAGGATGCCTCGTCCGAACTTCGCGTGGATGGTCCGGGCCTCGCCCTTCCAGCCTTGTTCGACCCACTTGGATTCCAGGGGGACGGTGGTGACCGGGCCGTTGGCTGACGGGACCGTGACCGGTCCCAAGTCGACCTCGTTGCCGCTGGGTGTCCGCGCGTAGCCGATGGTGTCCCCGGCTACCCAGCGGCCTTCCTCGAGGTCGTCGATCGCGCGGGCCAGCGCCACGCCGATCGCCATCTCCGTCAGCCTGGTCATGTCGAGTGCGGGCAGGCCCGTCCGGAGCCGTGCGGGGAGGGCGGCCAGGAGCGGGTCGGTCAGGTACAGCTTGGCCCGGGCTCCGGGAACCGGCTGTTCTCCCTCTCGGCGCGGGCACCAGATGGCGGCGCAGCTGGAGACCAGCCGGTTGAGGCGCCTGGCGAAGATGTCCCGCGAGGGGTAGCCGAGCGCGGCACTCGCCGCGGTGATGTTCAGCGGGCTGGTGGCGCGCTGGGAGATACCGTCCAGGAGGCGGGGCACGGAGTCTTGCGGGCGGTCGGGGTCGACGTCGGCGCGCAGCCAGGATCTCAGGTCGTTGAGGTAGGCGGCAGAGACGGCGCCCGTCCGGGTGTGTTCGGCGACCGCCCGGGGGAACCCGCCGCAGCTGAGGTAGTCCTGCCAGGCAAGGTCGTAGCCGTCCAGGTCGAAGCCGACAGCGTCCAGGGTGTTCGCGGCACGCCGGTCCTGGAGTTCGCTGACGTGGAGTGGCGCTGGCCTCGCCAGCTCCGGCCTGGAGGCTGCTAGGTACTCGCGGAAAGTCATGGGCAGGAGCAGCCGGGTCCGCCTGCCGGGACCCGTTCCGGCCCGGCCGGCCAGGAGGTTGCCCTCGATGTCCTCATCGGCGGCCCATCTGCTGCCGGTCGCGATCACCGTGTCGCCGCCGAACGAGGTGTTGTCCCTGGCGAGCTTGAGGACGGAGGTCCAGCCTGTCACGCCGCTGATCTCGTCCAGCAGCCAGACCCGGGGACGAGGCTGGTCCCGGTCGACAGAGCGCGTCAGCTCCCGGCCCAGGACCAGGCACCGGTGCACGTCCTGCGCTGCCAGGCCGTCGCATGGCAGGTAGATCACCTGGCGGGCATCGACGTCCCGCCGCGTGCACAGCGCTGCCGCGGCGTCGAGTAGCGCGACCGACTTGCCGATGCGCCGGGGGCCGGTCAGGACCGCGAGCTGGTCCGTCACCGGCCCGGACTGGACGTCGTTCAGGGCACCGGCACGGAACCCCAGATCGTGCGCGGCCCGCCCCTTCAGGACCGGATGGTGCACGGTCCAGGCAACCGGGTCGTGCCCGCCGACGACCGCTCGCCACCACGGGTTCGCATCCGCGAGGCGTTGACGGCGCTGATCATCTCGCATGCCTCCAGCTAGCAGTAGGACCTGACAAAGGTGAGGGTAAATCGAGATCGCAACCTTACAAAAATTATCTTGTGCGGTAGATTGACCTCACAAAAGTGAGGGTTAGTCTGGATGCTGACCTGATACCTGATACCTGATACCTGACACCTGCGAAGCAAGGGCGGAAGGCTCTCCGCCCACGACCCGCCTCTTGCCGACCCACGATCGTGTCCCCGGCGGATGAGCGTCTCAAATCGGTAACGGGTTTGTCGGCTCCGCTGCGCATCCTGTGCTGCCTGACCAGCGGAAACCGGCAACTGTGCCGTCCCCGCTGGCAGCCGCCAAAGTGCAGCACGCGGTGCTGGCCGGGGCCAGGCGGTTGTTTTCGTGCGCCCGCTCCAGGGACGCTGCGGTGGTGTGGTGGAGCTTCGGCCGGCGGGTTCATCGATTCGCGGCCGGCCGCGGCGTGCTGGGGCTGATGTCAGCGCCCTGCGAGTGCTTCGGCGGGCAAGGGACCGTATCGACCGTGACTACGCGGGCACGGTCGATATCGCGACCCTGGCCGCGGAGTCCGGGTACTCGGTCGGGCAGTTCATCCTCGCCTTCGAAACCGCATACGGGGAGACCCCGGGACGCTACCGGACCCGCCGCCGGGTGGAACGGGCCTGCGAGCTGCTGCGCTCGGTCAACTTGACCGTCACCGAGGTCTGCATGCTGGTCGGCTTCGCCAGCGTGGGGACGTTCAGCCGACGCTTTTCCGAGCTGGTAGGGCGGTCGCCGTCGGCCTACCGGGACGCGGCGGCCAGGAGCGGCGGCCCGGCGCCGATCCCGGGGTGCTTCGCACTCATGTGGCGGACTGGCCTGCCCGCCGAGGACCCGGGCGCCACCCGCTCCGGCATGGGCTGCCACCAGCAGCAGGCAAGCCAACCCAGGGTCGCCGTAACAACAGAGTCCGCTTCAGTGCCGATGAAGGGGGCCGCGCGCCGGCGGCGATGAACATCTCAATCCCGTAACGGGGTTGCCTGCGCCGGTGCGCATCCCATGCTGCCTGACCTGCGGAAAGTGTCATCGCACAGCACGCTGGAAGGAACGTTGGCAGCGGGGGCGGGACCCGCCGTTCCGGGGTGCCGGGGGGCCTTGGTGGGAGCGCGGCTGCGCCGCCGAATGTCGGTGGGGACCGGTGCGGTGCGAGCATGGCAGATCAGCCTGACCCCGGTGGTAGCTCGCCGTCCCCGCCCAAGTCGAAATCCGGCCGCAAGCAGCCGGGCGGCGCGTCCAGCCCGCACGACGCGGTGTTCCGCCGGGTCTTCGGCGTGCCGGCGAACGCCGCTTCCCAGCTGGGCGCGGTGCTGCCGCCGGACCTGGCCGGCCGGCTGGACCTGGGACGGCTGACCCCGGTGCCGGGCAGCTTCGTCGACGAGGCACTCCGGTGGAGGCACTCCGACGTGCTGTTCACGACCCCGAAGGCAAGCAGGCGGTGCAGACGTACCCTGTCCGGCCCGTGTCCTGCAATCCACCTCACGGGATGAAAGCCACAATTCGGTAACGGGGTTCACGGCACAGGTGCGCATCGTGTGCCGCTTGACCAGCGGAAACCCGTCACCGTGACGCCCGGCAGCAGTTGGACCGGGTGGCTGAGCCGCCCGCTGTCCCAGTCCCGGCGGCGATGCGGTCGGGGGTGGAGCTGGACCTGCCGAAGAGCAGAAGCCTATGCGGGTGTCTGCGCGGGCGATCCTGGCCGCCCCGTTGCCCCTTACCATGGTCTCCATGTCCGCGATCTACGACTGGGCGACGGCCGGGAACCTGCAGCCCGAGCCGATCACCGTTGACATCTGGCGTAACCTGCCCGAGGACTTCTGCCGCCAGGTCGAGGTGGTCAACGGGCAGGCGATCCGGTGCGACGCGCCGACCCGGCAGCACCAGACCGTCATCCGGCGCATCGCGAACCTGCTCGAATCGGCGGCGACCGATTACGTGGCGACTCATCCCGGCGCATGCCTGGACGTCAACACCGACTTCGACGTGACCTTGTGGGAGGTCCCGGCCAGCACCATCCGCCGCCCGGACGTGACGCTGCACGACTGCGCGCCGGGCGACGTGCGCCCGCTGCCGGCCTCGCACGTCCGGGTGATCGTGGAAGTCGTCTCGCCGGGCAGCGACAAGGTGGACCGCGTCGAGAAGATGGGGGAGTACGCGTCGGCAGGCATCCCCTTCTATTGGCTCGTCTGGATCGCAGACAACCACGTCGCGTCGATCGACATTCACGTGCTCGACCACACGGTAGGCGCCTACCGGCACTTCCGCACCCTGGCCCCGGAAGACGAGGTCAGCGTCGTCGAGGTCCCGGTCCGGATTAAGGTCCCCTGGAGCCAGTTGAGCGTCCTGGTCCGCTGACCGGACCGGGAGAACCCGATCAAGCTCCGGCCGCATGATCCGCTGCGCGCGGTTCCGCTCGGTGCCGGTACGCAGTCGGTGAAGGGAGCACGATGGTTGCGGTCGGTGTGCGGTTCGAGCTCTTCGTGGACGATGTTGAGCGCTCGCTGGCCTTCTACGGCGCCGCCTTGGGCCTGGAACCGCATCCGGGTTACGATCCCAACGGGTACGTGCCGGTGAGCGCGGGGCAGGTGCGCATCGGGTTGCAGCGGCACATGGCGCTGCCCGCCGAGCACCATTTCCGCCCTGCTCACTTCGCCGGCCCCCGCGGCGTCGGAGTGGAGATCGTGATTGAGGTGGACGACGTCGACACTGCCTTCACCCGGGCGCGGGAGGCGGCCGTGGCCTGCGGCGGGCAGGTTGAGCCCCTAGCCACGCGTCCCTGGGGGCAGACCGACTTCCGCCCCATCGATCCCGGCGGCTACTACATTCGGGTCACGTCCGCTGGCTGAGCGAGATGAGTGCCCGGCATGCGCGGCATCTGTTCGATCAGGGTCGAAGAACAAGCATAACCAGGCCAATCTCCCGCTGGTCCAGCGACCGTGCCCGGCCGCAATGAAAGCCACAGTTCCGTTACGGGGTTGCCCGCCCCGGTGCGCATCCTGTGCCGCCTGACCAGCGGAAACCGTCAGGCGCGGGTCCGTTGTCGCATCGCTCTGGAGATCGGTCCACGCAGGTCAGGTTGACCCGCGGTGTTCTGGCCCTTGTGTCGCCCTCACCCCGCGCAGATCAACAGCGCCAGGCAGACCGCGATCTCCCTCGGCGGCATCATCGACACCGAGAACTCCACGCCCTCGCTCTCGCAGCTGAGCGGCGGGGCGACCGCAGCGGGAATCTTGCTGGCCCTCGGGGTGCTGGCCATGACCGTCGGCCTTATCCGCAGCGAAGCAGCTTCCGACCTGCAGACCCTGACCGCGGCCGGCGCCAGCGGCACCGCCCGCCGCTCCCTGACCGCGGTCACGGCGGCGGCCCTGGCGCTGCTGGGAGCGATCCTTGGCACCGGCACCGGCACCGGCACCGGCACCGGCACCGCCTACGCCGTCGGCGTCGCCTGGTACCGCAAATCGCTCAGCACCACGATCGCACACGTCCCCGTAACCGACCTGCTCGTCATCCTGGTCGGCCTGCCGGTGATCGCTTTCGCGGGCGGATGGCTCCTCGCCGGACGCGAGCCACCCACCGCCTCACGGCAGGCGCTCGAATAAGGTCAGGCCGCGGAAGGGCGGAGTCGCGCGATCCCAAGTCAGGCGTAACGCGACTCCACCGGCGGACCTCGGCGGCGTCCTTCCGCCAGCCAAGATATTCAGCCATCACCCGGACCAGCGACCGCACGACGGAGATCGCGCCCCCGGCGGCATGAAAGTCACAACCCCGTTACGGTCTTGCCCGCCCCGGTGCGCATCCTGTGCCGCCTGACCATCGGAAACCGGAAAACGTGCTACCCGGCAGACGCTGAGCTGACAGCAACCAAGACCGTGCTCCACACCTCGCCGGGCGAACCGCGCAGTGGCCGGTTAGCGTTAGCCGGCGCGTAATCCTGCTCCAGCATCATCCCGACCGCGTAGCCGCGCACGGACATGCGGTGGACGATGGCCTCCGCCTCGGCGTCGTCAGCAACCGAGACAGCAAAGTCCACGTCCTGCGTGAACCGAGGGGCGGCGCGTGGCGACCGCAAGCCCGCCGATGATTGCCCATTTGGCACCGACCGCGTCCAGGTCGGCGGCAGCGCGCTTGAGTACCTCTTCGAGGCCCGTCATAGCGCCGTACTGTACTAGCGCGCCGAGTAGTCTCCTGCCCTGCGCATGAGCCACCCCTGGACCCTGGCCTCGATCTCCTCGTCGCCCGCGCTAGGGTGCTCACGCCGCATCCGCTGGCGGTAGAGCTGAATGCCCAAGTCCGCCATCTCAAGCGCCAGCCTGAACCGCTGCGCCTCAGGCGAGTCCAACGAAAGCTCCACGCTGCAATTCTACGGCAGGCGATACTGCCAGCCCAGGAACGACCCCGGGGGGTATCTCTCAAGGTGCGTAAATGGAGTTACGAAGGGTAACTGACAGGCCAGCGGGAATGGCCGCTACCATCGGGGAAGAGTGGCAAAGATGTCCGTTTCACTCAAGGGACAGGCTGCCGCGGGAATGACGCTGCCGGCAGGGCCTGATAAGGCTTTGGGGGATGCCCCCTCCCATTACGACGGGGAAAATCCCCCCTCGGCCGCAGCGGTCGTGCCGCTGCGGGACCTGATCGGCGACCGGCTGCTGGACGCGCTGCTGGACCGGTCACGGGACCAGGCCTGGCGGGCTGCGGCTGACCGGCGAGAACTCGATGCTGGGCGAGCTGGTCAAGGCGGTGCTGGAGCGGGCGCTGGGCGCCGATCTGACCGCCCACCTCGGCTACGAAAAGCACCACCCGGCGGGTGCTAACACCGGCAATTCACGCAACGGGACGATCGCCAAGAAGGTGCAGACCGGCATCGGCCCGGTCGGCCGGCTATTGGCGGGCCTGCTGCGCGAGCCGCTCGACCCGTGCATGCAGCCGGGGCACGAACGCCTCGTGCTCGGGTTTCATCAGCACGCTGCGCAGGATCCTGGCCGCAGCGCCGTCTGCCGCGATGTCCGGATGCCGTCGCCGGAACGCATCGGTGCTGACCCGCAGCGTGCTGAGGAAGACCGGCTCGTCCGCAGCGGACATACCGGCCTGCAGGATGCGCGCCGAGGCGGCGTCAATGACAGTGACGCTGCGGTTGCCGTCGGCCGGGAAATAGCAGACGATGTCGAGTTCCGGCGGCTGGTAAAGGTCCAGGCTGGCCGAATCCGTCAGCAGGGCGGCCCACGCCAGCGCGGCCCGGCGGCCGGCCGCGAGGACCTGCCCGAGCCCGTCCGGCGACGGCGGCAGCAGCCGGAACGTCAGCCAGAGCGCGGCCGCCGCCGCCCCGGCTCTGGAGCATTCGAGGCTGATCTCGCCTAGGTGCAGGTCAGCGGAGGTGAAGTAGGTGTACGGCGAGTCGTGCAGGTAAAAGCGGCCGACGGCCGGATCGGCGAACAGGACCGCGCCGCACCCATAGGGCTGCAGGCCGTGCTTGTGCGGATCGACGACGACCGAGTCGCAGCCGGCGATGGCCCGCCACGGCAGCGGATCCAGCCCGGCAGTGCCTGCCTGCCCGGCGAGCAGCGTGAAGAAGCCGCCATAGGCGGCGTCGACATGCACGCGCACGCCGTGCCGCCGGGCGACTGCCAGCACCTCGTGGACCGGGTCGATCGCGCCGAGACCGGTCGTGCCCGCCGTCGCCACCACCGTGCCGATGCGGCCGCCGGCCAGCAGCGCATCCAGTTCGCCGACGTCGATGCGGCCGGCCTCGTCGGTGCCGACGGACACGCCCTCGATGCCGAGGACGTGGCACATGCGGCTGTGCGTGTAGTGCGCCTCGGCGCTGTAGGCGACGCCGCGACCCGGATGCGTCTCCCTGGCGACGTACAGCGCCTCAAGGTTGGCGATCGTGCCGCTGGTCGTGAGATGCCCGAGGTGCTCGCGCAAGCCGAACATCCCGGCGAGCTGGCTGACGGCCTCTTTCTCCATCGCCGCAGTCGCCGGCCCGCCGTCGAGAGCGTGGTTGTTCGGGTTGATCAGCATGGCGGCCAGGTAGCCGACGACCGCCGCCGGGTGCGGCGGCTTGAGCATCTGCCCGGCGTAGGCCGGGTGGAAGAACGGGTAGTTGCCCGTCAGGCGACTGGCCAGCTCGCCGAACGCGGGCGCGAACCGCTCGTCGCTGACCTGCAGGCAGGCATGCCCGGCATAACCGCCGAAGCCGGCCTCCCAGTCCCGGACGGCCCGGGCCGCCTCGCCCAGCCAGCGCTCCAGATCCACGTCCGCCCCTCCGCTCGCCGCCGGCAGCGCCGCGGCCGTCATAGATGATCGCACGAAACGACGTTCGCGGCGGCCGGCCGCTGCGCCGGGCTTACCTCGTCAGGAGCCGGCCGCCGAAGCGATCAGGGCACGATCAGCACGGTGCGTGACTCGGTGTAGAACGAGCGCGCGGCCAGCCCCTGCTCACGGGGACCGTAGCTGGATTCCT
>DAHVAR010000280.1 GCA_027314515.1 Actinomycetota bacterium | reverse complement strand
CTGCCCGGCCAGGTCCATGAACGGGGTGATGCCGGTGGTCGCGGGGGTGGCGGCGAATACCTGCCCGGTGCGCACGTCCAGGCCGGCGAGCAGGGCGAGCGCGCCGCCGCGCTCGTATTCGTGCTCGACGCGGGCCGGCTGTCCGCGGCGGGCCGGGCGGGTGGCGTGGATCCGGCGGCGGGCCTGGATGGACGGCTTGGCGTCGAACGACAGCACCCGGTCGCCGGGGGCCAGCGGCTCGCCCTGGTAAAACCCCTGATACAGGTCCAGGACGACGGCTGCTTTCGCCGCGAAGTCCGGGTCGCGGGGGAAGATCCAGGACTGGTGCTGCCAGGGCTTGACCGGGTGCTCGGCCAGGATCCGCAGTACCGAGGAGGCCGGCATCACCCCGGCCAGTCCCCGGGCGGCCAGCTCGCCCGCCAGTTCCGGGCCGGTCCACCGCGACAGCGGCACCCCGGTGTCGGCCGGCAGCTGGCAGGCCAGCGCGACCAGCGCGGCCCGGTCGGCTGCGGTGATCCGCCGCGGACGGCCGCTGCGGCGGGCGTCGCGCAGGCCCGCCAGGGCTAAACCGGCGTACCGGCCCCGCCATTTGCGGGCGGTGTTCACGCTGACGCCCAGCTCAGCGGCGATCACCGCGTTCGGGCGGCCGCGGGCGGCGGCCAGCACGATCTGCGCCCGCAGCCGGTCCCGCCAGGGAGTCCTGGTCCCGCGGACGCGTGCCTTGAGGGTTCGCCGGTCGGCGGCGGTCAGCGTGACCGGCACCGCGGCAAGGGAAAAGGGAGGAGGAGCCATGCGGGTAAATTACACTGGCGTAATTCAGATGCTGATCACGGGCATGACCTGCGCGCACAGTGCCCCGGTGCGCACAATAGGGGCCATGCCCGTCATCCCCGAGTCCGCCCGCGGCACGATCGAGGTGCGGCTCGCCACCCACGCCAAAGACAGCTGGCCGCAGCTGAAAACCATCCAGGCCCGCTACCGCGGATCGTTCGCCTGGATCACCGGCGTCCTGCCCGACGGCGAGGAAATACCGCTGTGCCGGCTCCGCTACGGCGGCTCCGCCCACTCCTTCGGGTTCGCGATCTACTCCGCCGCCAGCAACCGGTACCAAGACGCGTTCCTGATCACCGGATCACCCGCCGGAACCCCGGAAGAAGCACTCGACACCGCCTGCACCATCCACCTCGCCGGCCTCGACCCCGAACCCGCCGATTGACCCCCAACGAACTTACGGAGTCACCCACTAAGCTGCGGCCGTGAGCGACGCGAGCTCTCCGGTTTCCTCCGCCGACGGCGTTCTCGATCTGCTGGGCCTGCTTGCCTACGCCTCGCTGACGGCGTTCTTCCGGCTCGCCGACGACGCTGCCCTGGCCATCTCGCTCGCGGACAAGACCGCGCTCGCCGAGATGGCGGTGGCAGAGTTCGGGCACTTCCAGCTGCTGCGCCAGAGGATCGAGGCGACGTCGGCCGACCCCACGGAGGTCATGCAGCCGTTCGTAGCGGCCATAGACGCCTTCCACGCCAGGACCGCGCCGTCGGACTGGCTGGAAAGCCTGGTCAAGGCATATGTCGGCGACGGCATCGCAGCCGACTTCTACCGCACCATCGCCCAGGTTCTGGACCCGGAGACCAGAGATCTCGTGCTGACGGTGCTCGCTGACACGGGGCACTCGGAGTTCGTGATCGCCAGGGTTCGGCAGGCCATTGAGGCAGATCCACGGGTGGCCGGACGGCTTGCGCTGTGGGCCCGGCGGCTAGTCGGCGAGGCGCTCGGCCAGGCGCAGCGCGTCGCAGCTGAGCGAGAGCCGCTGGCAAGGATGCTGGCCGGCGAGGCTGCCAGCCAGCTCGGCGACATCGGGCGGATGTTCGCCCGGCTGACCGACGCGCACGCCGCGCGGATGGCGTCATTGGGCCTGGCCGACTAGCCCGCGGCGGGCGCCCGACTGCCAGCACCTGCTCGCCAGGCCGGGCAGCGGCTAGCGGCTGGTGAAGCCGACCCGCCGCGTCTCGGTACTGCTGATCTCCAGGTAGGCGAGCTTGTCCGCGGGCACCAGCACCCTGCCGCCCTTGGCAGTCGTCAGGACCAGCACGCCGTTCTCGGTGACCGCGACCTTGAGCGCCGCCTCGACCTCGTCCGCTTCCGACTCGGTCTCGATGACGAGTTCGCGTGGCGCGGACTGTATCCCGATCTTGACTTCCATTGCTCTCCCTCAACCTGGGCGTCAGCCAGCCTGGGCGTCAGCCAACCTGGACGTCAGCCCGTCATGGGCCAGTCGCTGATGCCGCGCCAGGCCAGCCGGGCGATCAACTGCTCCGCGGCATCCTTCGGGATCTCCTGGCCAGTGCTCAGCCAGTACCGAGCGCTGACCTGGGCCATGCCTACCAGCGCCATGCCGAGCAGGTGCGCTTCGGCGTCACTCACGCCGGCGTCCTCGCGGATGAACTGACTGACCATGTCCGCGCAGTCGTACATGGCCCGGTCCAGCCTCTCCCTGACGGCCGGCTCATTGCTCAGGTCAGACTCGAACACCAGCCGGAACGCTTCACCGGTGCCAGCCACGAAGTCGTAGAACGCCCTGAACGTGGCAGGGACACGCTCCCGGTTATCCGTCGTCGACGACAGCGCGCTGCTCATGATCTGGACGAGTTCTTGGGCACTCTCGTCAAGTAGTGCCAGGTAAAGCTCGAGTTTGCCGGGGAAGTGCTGGTAAAGGACTGGCTTGCTCACCCCTGCGCGCTCGGCGATCTCGTCCATCGCGGCCGCATGGTAGCCCTGAGCGACGAAGACGTCACGGGCTGCGCCGAGCAACTGCAATCGGCGCGCCGGGCGCGGCAGCCGGGTACTGCCCGCCTTGGCAGGTGGCGATACGGTCAACTTGAAACTCCGGATAACTGCGGCCTGTAGTCGCGGCTCTGCGCCCGCCCTTTAGCAGGCAATCCTAGACCGGCCAGGCTCGCGGGCCGGGTCAGCGGTACTCGTCGTCGTCAACGGGAATAGCCTGAGCCTGCTCGGCGGTGTCCGCCTCGTTGGCCTCCAGCGGTGGCTCCGGCACCTCGGGGAGCTCGTCAGCACCACTGTCCGCTGGCAGTGCGTCTGTGCGCTGCTCTGCCGCGTCGGCGTCCGGTGCCTCGAGACTCATATCGCTCATTGCCGCGCCTCCGGTAGAAAGTAGCAGTCGAACATATTGCCGAACAGAGTAATGCGGACAACACTGGTTGTATCAGTACCCGGCCCGGGACTGACATTCGCGCTCGGCCAGCGTAAGAATCAGTAGCCGATCCAGCGCGGGGTAGGGAGATGCCATGCACAGCATGTGGAAGGGGGCAGTCTCCTTCGGCCTGGTCATGATCCCGGTCAGGCTATACGCGGCGACAGAGACCAGGGACATCGCTTTCCGGCAAGTCCACCGGGAAGACGGCGGCCGGATCCGGTTCCGCCGATTCTGCACGATCGACGAGCAGGAAGTGCCCTACGAGGACATCGCCAAGGGATATGAGATGCCTGGCGGCGAAATGGTCATCCTCACCGAGGAAGACATGGCCGAACTGCCGCTGCCGACGACCAGGAACATCGAAGTTGTGCAATTTTGCCCGATCGAGCAGCTTGACACGATTTTGCTCAACCGGAGCTACTACGTCGAGCCGGAGGCTGCGGGCGCGCGGGCCTACTGCCTGCTTCGCGACGCGCTCGAGCAGTCGGGCAAGATCGCCATCGCCCAGGTCGCACTGCGGCAGCGCGAGTCGCTAGCAGTCATGCGCGCGAGGGACGGCGTGCTGGTACTGGAGACGCTGCTGTGGCCAGACGAGATCCGGGACCCTGCGTTCGCTTTCCTCGCCGACAACATCGAAGTCCGGCCGCAGGAACTGCGCATGGCGAGTTCCCTGATCGAGTCGATGACGGTGGACTTCAACCCGGACGAGTTTCATGACAGCTACCGCGAGGCGCTGCAGGAACTTGTCGCGGCGAAGACCGAGGGCAGGGAAGTGGTTCAGCCAGACCTCGGCGAGGCTCCGGCAGGGGAGACGACCAGCCTGGCGGACGCATTGCGGGCCAGCCTTGCAGCGGCCAGGGGCGGTGGGAAGCTTGGCGCCGTCCGCGACGTTGCCGGCGAGGAGGACGAAGCGCCCGCACTCAGGCGGGCGGCCGCAGCGAAGGGGACGGTCAAGTCCACCGCTCGCGCCAAGGCCGGGTCCGGCCGAAGCGCTCAGGCGAAGGCATCCGCAGACGGCAAGGCCGGTACCCGGCGGACGGGCGCTCCTGGCGAAACTAACGCATCCGACAAATCCGGGCCCAAGCGTCCGGCCACGGCCAAGGCGGGATCGAGCCGGGCCAAGGCGGCCTCGGACGACGACGCTAAGACCGCCCAGCGGCGGCCACGCCGCGCCAGCTGACCGCGCCACGAAAACGGCCAACGAGAACCGGTAGTGCCTGCCTGCGTCCCTAGCTGACGGGCTCGTGAGCCGGCCCGAAGGCGGTGGCGAGCCGAGCCGAGCCGGTTCCGGCTGCCGGCGGGTACCATATTCGCTTATGACTAACCCGCTCGGGCCTGGTGAGCTGCTCGCCGGCGGGGTGACCTCGGTGCCAGGCACGCCGGGAGGGGCAGCACCGATCCGGCCATGGCCTGGCGAACTGGTCCCGCTGACAACCGGTGAAGTCTTCGTCCGCAGTACCCCGGCGGTGCCAGGCGGGGAGTCGGCTGTGCTCGTGCACGGTCTCGGCGGTTCCGCGCTGAACTGGACGGACCTGATGGGCCTGCTCAGCCAGCCAGCGGCGGCGGCACCGCCGATGGCATGCGATGCGCTGGACCTGCCGGGGTTCGGGTTCTCGCCGCCGCCGGCGGACGGCGACTACTCGGTCGGGGCGCGCGCCGCGGCGGTCATCGCGCTGATCGAGCAACGGGGCTACGGGCCAGTGCACCTGATCGGCAATTCACTTGGCGGAGCGATCAGTACCCGGGTTGCGGCGCGCCGCAGCGACCTGGTCCGGACGCTGACGCTGATCTCGCCCGCCCTGCCCGACCTGCGGCCGCGGTTGCTGCCGGCCCGGCTGGCCGTCGTTGCGCTGCCCGGCGTCGGCCGCTGGCTGCTTGGCAAGATGCTGACCATGACAGCCGAGCAGCGGACCGATGCCTCGATCGGGGAACTGTACGCGGACCCGAGCCGGCTTCCACCTGAGCGCCGGGCGGAGGCCATCGCCGAGGTAGTCCGCCGCGACGGGCTCAGCTACGCGGTCGACGCGTTGCTCGGCTCGACAAGGGCGCTGGTAGCCGAGTATGCGCGGCCCGGACGGGCTTCGCTCTGGCAAGATGCGGCCCAGGTGACGGCGCCAACGCTGCTGATCCACGGCAGCCACGACCGCCTGGTCAACCCGGCTATGGCCGGGCGGGCGGCGCGCACCTTCCGGAACTGCCGCGCCGTCGTGCTGCCGAGGATCGGGCACGTCGCGATGATGGAGCAGCCGGACCTGGTCGCCGCGGAGATGCGCGAGTTCCTGCGCCGGGCGCTCGGTCAGCAGCCGCTCGGTCAGCAGCCGCTCGGCGAGACGATGCCGGCGCGCGGTTCCCGGCGCGAAGGACCTGCGTCAGCCGGAGGCCGCGGCACCCTCAGCCCGGCCAGCCCCTGACTTCGCCCGTCAGATGCTGATTGCCGCCGAGCACGTCCTGACGGCTGACCAGGCGGCTCAGCCCGTTTCCGGTCCGGGTTTCGTCGCCGTAGCTGACGGTGTGATCAGCGAGGTCGGTACCGGGCTGCGGCCGGCTGACGTGCTGCTGCCGGACGGGTACCTGCTGCCGGGCCTTGTCGACCTGCAGATCAATGGCTACTACGGCGTCGAGTTCCAGATCGCTGACGCTGAGTCCTGGTCGCGGGTGACCACCAGGCTGCCGGCCACGGGGACGACCGCGTGCCTGCCGACGATGATCACCGCGCCGGTCGGCAGCCTCGCCCAGGCGCTGCGGACCGTCGCCGCGTTCGCACCGGACCTGCCGGCCGACGGCGCTCGGGTACTCGGGGTGCACGTCGAGGGCCCGTTCATAGCGCCAGGCCGGCGCGGCGCGCACAACGAGAAATGGATCACCGAACCCACTCCAGGTGCGGTCGCCGAACTCAGCGACGCCGGCCGCGGGGTACTCCGGCTACTCACCATCGCACCGGAACTGCCTGGTGCACTCGCGGCCGTCGAGCAGCTCTCCGCCGCCGGCGTGCTGGTCAGCGTTGGCCACAGCGACGCTACGGCAGCCCAGGTCGCGGCCGCCGCTGACCGCGGGGCGCGGATGGTGACGCACTTGTTCAACGCGCAGCGGCCGCTCGGCCACCGAGAGCCGGGAGTCGTCGGGCAGGCCCTCACCGACGAGCGGCTGACCAGTGGCCTGATCGCGGATCAGCACCATGTGGCGCCGGCCGTGTGCGGCCTGGCGTTCCGGGCGGCACCAGGGCGGATCGCGCTGGTCACCGACGCGGCAGCGGCGGCTGGCATGCCGCCGGGCGAGTACCTGCTCGGTGCCGAGATGATCACGATGCCGCCCGGAGACAGCCGGCCGCCGGTGCGCCATGATGGCACCCTGGCCGGATCCGCGCTCCGGATGGACCGTGCCGTGGCCAACGCGGTGCGGTGCGGCCTTTCGCTGCCGGCGGCGGTCGCGGCTGCCACCCGCATTCCGGCGGACCTGATCGGCCGTCCCGACCTGGGCCGCCTGCGGCCAGGCGCGGCAGCCGACCTGGTCTGGCTCAGCCCGCAGCTTGTCACCCGCGCGACCTGGATAGCCGGGCGCCTGGTGTTTACCGATGGCACCGCCAGCACCCTGGCAGCTATGCACGCGGACACAGAGAGGACCTGATCTCATGCACGCTGGCTCGTCCCTGATGCGCGAGGAAATCGGCCAGCAGCCGGAGGCGCTCAGGGCGACGATTGACGCCCTGCTGCCGCGCCGGGACGAGGTGGCCGCTCTCGCCGCGCGGACTACTACCGTGCTGTTCATCGGGCGCGGAACCTCGGACAACGCCGCGGTATACGGCAGCTACCTGATCCAGGCACACGCAGGCCGGCTGACCTCGCTGGCCGCGCCGTCGATCGCGACGACCTACAAGGCGCGGATTGACCTGTCCGGAGTACTGGCAGTCGCGCTGTCCCAGTCCGGCCGGACCGAGGAGATAGTCGAGACGCTGGCCTGGGCAAAGGACTGCGGTGCCCGGACGCTTGCGGTCACCAACGGCGGCGCCGGCTCGCCGCTGGCCGAGGCTGCCGATGTCGCGTTCGTCACTCAGGCCGGGATCGAGCAGGCGGTGCCGGCTACCAAGACCTTCACGACCCAGCTTGCCGCGCTGGCCGTGCTCGGCCTCGGCTTGGGGGCGGCACTGGACGCGGGTCAGTTGCGGGCAGTGCCGGATGCCGTCGCGGAACTGCTGGCTCGCCCGGTCGACCTGGAGCCGATCCTTGCCCCGCTGGCGAAGGTGCCCGGCGTGGTGGTGTCCGGCCGCGGCATGGCGTATGCGACTGCTCTCGAGCTGGCGATCAAGCTGAAGGAAGCGTGTTATCTGCACGCCATGGGCTTGTCGTACGCGGATCTGCTGCACGGCCCGATCGCGGTGGTGGATGCGGAGACGCCGGCGATCGTCGTGGCCGCTGATGCCGGACCGACCCTGGCCGGCACGGTCGACCTGGCCCGTCGGGTCAGCGGAGCGGGCGCGGCCGTGTTCGGCATCGGCGGCGGCGAGGCGCTCGCCGCCGCGTGCACCGCCGCGCTGGCCGGGCCGGCGCTGCCAGAGTGGCTGGCGCCTATCGGACTGATCGTTCCCGGTCAGCTCCTGACGGAGGCGCTAGCTCGCCGGCTCGGAGTCAACCCGGACCGGCCGAGGGGGCTGTCCAAAGTGACCCAAACGGACTAATCGGCTCGTCATCCGCGACTTGGCATCCGAAACGTGCGGCACAAAATGTGTAAAGCATGCGATAGCCGGCAGCGAAGTGCACCGGAAGCGTGCTAAGTGGGCGTGAACCTGGCGCGTGCGTTGATCATCCGTCCCAGCAGTGCCTGCTGCTCGAGCACGATCGCGTGGGTCGGGTCGGCAGGGCCGGTCCTGGCTAGCTCAGCGCGGCTGGCGGCAAGAGTCTGACGATCAGCCAGCGTCACCGGGTAGAGCGCCCTGGCCAGCCGCCCGGCGGTGCGTGCGTCATGCTGGCGGACGGCAGGCAGTGCCTCGGCGAAGTACCGTTCGCGGAACCCGGCCATCAGGGTCTCCTGGCCGGCCACCCAGATGCCCTGAGCGTGCGCGAGTGCAAGCCGGGGCGACTGACCCGGCGCTAGCGCCGCGGCCCACGCCGTTTCCTTAGCCTGGCCGTCTGGCCGCATGGCTCGCCAGGTTGCTTGTCGTACGTCCCCGGCGGCCGGGTCATCGGCCAGGTAGGCGGCAACGTCAACGTCGCTCGCCAGGCCCCTGGCGGCCAGCGTAGCCAGGACCGGGGCGCGCAGTTCGAGATCGCACGCCAGCCCGGTCGGCAGTGACCTGCCAGCCAGCCAGCTTCGCAGCAAGTCCAGCTGGGCGCTGCCGTCGGCGCAGCGCGCGTACGCGCGTGCCAGGACTTTCTGGCCGTGGCTACCCGGCTCGGCTCGCTCGGCGGCCGATAGTGCGGCTGTGGCCAGTTGCCCGCGGCCCGCAGCCCGCGCTGCTGGCTCGGCGTAGTAGTCAGTCGCCGTGACGACCCTGTCGATGAGCTGCTCGAATCCGGCCACTGGCCGTCCGGTGCCCATCCTGCGTGCCACGATCGCCGCGAACCCGGCGGCCGCCAGTTCGGCAGCCTGCACCATCTGCCAGGCGGCGATCCAGCACACCGACTCCGCCAGCGGATCGGCCAGGTCCATCGCGGCGGCAACCAGGGCCCGCCAGGACTGCGGATCGAATCGAATCTCCGCGAACGTCAGGTCCGCGTCGTTGAGAACGATCGCCGCTGGCGCCGGGATGCCGCTGAGTTCGGGAACGCGCGTCCGGCCGCCGGTCACTGTGACCTCGACGCGGCAGTCGCGCCGCAGGCCGGGGCCGTCCGGCTGGTAAAGGCCGATCGTAAGCCGATGGCTGCGCAGCGGCCCGGACGGGTTGGCAGCTGGCGGCGCTTGCGCGATAGCCAGCGAGGTCAGGATGCCGTCTGGACCGGTGACGATCTCGGGCCGGAGCGTATTGACGCCGGCCTGAGTGAGCCACTCGCCCGCCCACTGGGTCAGGTCGGCGCCGCTCGCCTGAGACACACAGGCGATCAGGTCCGCCAGCGACGCGGACGACCAGGCATGCCTGCTGAGGTACTCGCGCAGTCCTGCTCGCAGCGCCTCCTCGCCGACCAGCGCAGCGAGCTGCCTGATGGCCGCGGCGCCCTTCGAATAGGTGATCGGCGTCGGGCGGGTCAGCGCATGGGCCGCAGTGTCGACCGGCGACGAGATCGGCTGGGTGCTCGGCATCTCATCGGCCTGGTAAGCGCTTGCCTGTCCCATCATGGCGAACTCGGCCCAGGCGTCATGCTGACCGAGGACTGCGGTCGCAGCCGCGTAGCTCAGGTAGCTGGCCATGGCTTCGGCCAGCCACAGATCGTCCCACCAGCCGGCCTCGACCAGGCAGCCGAACCACAGATGTGCCGCCTCGTGCGCGAGGATGACCGCGACGTGACCGTCGCCGGGATCGGACGCGCGCTGCAGCAGGGGTTCGCTGACGTACATCACCGCCGGCAACTGCATCGCGGGCGGCGCTAGCTGCGGAACGAAGACGATGTCGAGCCGGTCATACGGGCAGCGCACGCCGAGCAGTTGCCCGTAGTAGCTCAGCACTGCGGTGACGGTGGCGAAGATTCCCGGCAGGCCGGGGGAGCCGGCCAGGGCAGGGCGGCAGCGCACGGTAAGCCGGGCAGGGCCGTCTCGATCTGGTCCGCCGCCCTGCGGTCCGCCGCTTTCGGGTCCGCCGT
>DAHVAR010000279.1 GCA_027314515.1 Actinomycetota bacterium | reverse complement strand
AGCGGAAAAGCGCCTCATCCACGAGCACTGCCAGAAGCGGCTCGGCCGCCAACGGCAGGACGGCACCATTGGAGAACCTGCGAGCCCTCCGGGACTTGCTTGAGCCGAGGTGCGGGGAAAGCCCGCAAGCCCGGTTCTGAGACTTCATGTCACTGACGTGACGCCCGCCGATGGCTGAAACTTGGGATGCGCCGCCCGCTGACGTCGTTCCCCCTTGGCGCTGCGTGCCTGTTTCTGAGACTGACGCTGGAGCCTGCCCGGTTGGTACCCCGGATTGCTGCTGCGAGCGCGTATCACAGGATCTTGATCTTGTAAGCGGGCTCCGCGGGCGGCGCGCCCGTAGTCCAGTATCACGGCAAGGAGATGGCGATGGATATCGTTCATCCGCGCGTCGCCGGGATCGACGTGCACAAGAAGATCATCTGGGTCGCGGTCCGGCTGCCCGGCGACAGCCTGGGTGAGCGGAAGGTGATCACCAGGAGCTTCCGCACGTTCTGGCGGCAGCTGCAGACGATGGCAGCCTGGCTGGCGGAGCTGGGCGTCACCGACGCGGCGATGGAGAGCACCGGCGTGTTCTGGTGGCCCGTCTATCACGCGCTGGCTGGCGCCGGGATCGAGGTGTGCGTGTGCAACGCCGCGCACATGCGCAACGTGCCGGGCCGCAAACGGGACATCGCTGACTGCAAGTGGATCGCAGAGCTGCATGAGCACGGGCTGCTGCGGCCCAGCTTCATCCCCGCCGCCGAGGTGGCCGCGCTGCGGGCCCGGACAAGGTATCGCAAGAAGCTCATCGAGCAGCGCACCAGCGAGGGCCAGCGGCTGTCCAAGGTGCTCGAAGACGGCGGGATAAAGATCGGCTCAGTGGCCTCCAAGCTGCTCGGCAAGTCCGGGCGGGCGATGATCGAGGCGATGATTGCCGGCGAGCGCAATCCGGGCGTGCTGGCCGACCTGGCCAAGGGCGTGCTGCGCCGCAAGACCGATGAGCTGCAGATGGCCTGCGACGGCCGGTTCACTGAGTCCCACGCGCAGATGTGCGCGCTGCACCTGGACGCCTATGACCACCTCACCGCGAAGATCGCCGGGCTGGACGTCCTGGTCGCCGGGGCAGCCGCGCCGTTCGCCGCTCTGATCGCCCGGCTGGTCACCATCCCGGGCATCGGGCCGCGCACCGCGCAGGTGATCGTGGCCGAGACAGGCGGCGACATGACCCGGTTCGCCACCAGCGCCCGGCTGGCCGCCTGGGCTGGGCTGGCTCCCGGCGACAACGAGTCGGCCGGCAAGCGGAAGAAAGCCGCCGCCCGCAAAGGCAACCAGCACCTCAAGACGGCGATGACCGAAGCGGCCTGGACGGTCGGCCGCACCGCCACCCGGCCCGGCGCCCGGTTCCGCCGGCTGGCCCGCCGGTTCGGCCGCGGCAACGAGAAGAAGGCCGCGTTCGCTGTCGCGCACACCCTGATCTGCATCGCCTGGGCCGTCATGACCCGCAACGAGGACTACGCCGAGGCCGGCGAGCAGTACTACGAGCAGCGCGACCACCGAAACCGCGAGCACCTCATCCGCCACCACCAGCAGGCCCTCGCCCGGCTCGGTTACCAGGTCACCCTGACCGGCCCCGGCGACGGCCACCCGCCACCCGGCACCCGCACGCCCACCACAGCACCTGGCCAGGCCGCCTGATCACTACCGCCCTGTCACCGGCGAGCCAAGGGCCGGCTCCGCCAGGCGCTGCCGCGCGCCCGGCTGGGAGCCCAAGTTTCATCACAGGGGAGGGCGGCGCAGCAATGCGCCGCCTTACCCGACCGCGAGATCAGCGGTCAGATCACCAGCGCAGCATCGAGGTGTTCCGCCGGCTGGGCGGTGACGAGCCAGCCGCAGCCGCCGAACGAGAATTCGCCAATCCGACTGACGACTCCCTCGCCGAGTTCCGCCGCGTTTGCCTCCCGCTCTACAGCGGCAAGCCGGACACTCCCGAAGAGCTCCGGCAGCGGCGCAGCCGGTCGATCGAGACGAGGGATGTCAACCGGCATTACTTCCGCGATGCGGCGTCGCGCCTCGACGCGTGGAGCTTGCTCGGCATGATCGAGTGCCCGGTGCTGATACTCGCTGGCGAAGACGACCCCGTCTGCCCGCTCCCGGTCGCCGAGAGCCTCGCCAGCGAGCTCCCTGCTGGCTCCACCCGCCTCCTGCGCTTGCCCCGCGCACGTCACACCCGTGACCGGCCCGACATCGCCTTCCCGGCGGTCGAGGAGTTCGCCAGGCGCATCGCCGCGGCGGCGACAGGCTGACGAGCGCACGACGGCACTGCCGGCAGCTTTGCGACGCTGTCGCCGCCAGGGCACCGAGGGTCAGCGTCACGCTGAAGGCGGACATCCGGCCGGGCGTGACCGGCGCGATGGAGTCGAAGATGACCTCGCTAGCACGTCATCTCAGCTGACGGTGCCGACCCACCGCCGGTGACTAGATGGGGTTCTCCGGGTGGTGGGAGTCCCACTCCTGCAGCGCGGCCACCGCAAGCCAGTCCAGACCCCGGCCCACCTCTGCCTCGATGCCGTGGGCGAGCGCAGCCATAGCGGCCGCGGCAGCGTAGCCGTCAGCCTCGTCGGCATCGCCGCTAGCGCCCTCGAACGCGTGGACCAGCATCTCCTTGGCCGCCGTGGCCTTGGCTGGCGCCCGTGAGTAGGAGTTTGCCAGGTGCGACATAGCCCGCCGCACCACTCGCTCCGCGATCCCGTCGCTCATGGCAACTCGTCGTTCCGCCACCTGCGTGCCTCCATCCCGTCCGACCGGGGAATCTTACCCGCCCGCGAGGTCAGGGAGATCATCCAGCAGCGCGGCGAGGCCCGCTCCGTCGGGCAAGTCCGCCGGGCGGACGGTGATATCGTCCCGAACGTAGTAGAAGGCCGCCCGCACCTGCGCCAGCGGCACGCCTGCCAGCGCGGCCCAGGCCAGCCGGTAGGCCGCCAGCTGCACCGCCACCGCCCGTTTCTCCTCGGCCGTGCCGGGCTGGCGCCCGGTCTTCCAGTCGACGACGTCGTAGCCGCCGCCAGGCGCGTCGGCGAATACCGCGTCAATCCGGCCGCGGACGAGCCGGTCGCCGATCTTGGTCTCGAACGGCACCTCGACCTCCACTGGCCAGCGGCCGGCCCACTCGCCGGCTTCGAACCGCGCCTGGAGCTCAGCCAGTTCCGGCTCCGCTGCCCTGGCCGCCCGGTCGTCGGCCGCACCCGGCAGATCGTCAGCATCGATGAGCTTGGCCTGCCCGAATCGCTGCTCAAGCCACTGGTGGAAGGTGGTGCCCCTGGCGGCCTGCGGCGCCGGCTTGCGCGGCATCGGGCGGCGAACCTGCTGGGCTAGTTCACCGGGATCCTTCGCCATCGTCACCAGCGAGGAAACGGGCAACTGCCGGGGCAGCCTGACGAGCACGGCCTGGCCAGCCTGGCGCCGGTCACGCTCGGCTAGCAGCAAGTCAGTATCGCGCGCCCAGGCAGACGTCAGCTGCTCATAGCCATCGGTCTCGCCGGGCTCTGGCGCCGGCAGTGCTCCTCCGCGGAGCTTGCGGGCGGCCGCGTCCACCAGGTCACCCGCCGAACGGATAGCCGCATGCCGCGCGTCCGCCGCCACCTCCGCCGGCCATATCGCCGTTGGCGGGTCGGCAAGCGCCGGATTCACCGCTTCCGGCTCTGGCTCAGGCTGCCAGTGGCCGACCTCGCCGGCCCCGTCCTCGCAGGCAGCCCTCATCTCCAGCAGGAACGGCGAGGGCCCGAGCCGGGAGACGCCGTCGGACCACCAGTAGCCCGAGCAGACCAGCAGGTAGGCGGCCCTGGTGGCGGCCACATATCCCAGCCGGCGTTCCTCGGCGAGATCGCGCGCCGTGCACGCCTCGTTGAACACGGTCAGCTCAGGTGTCGTCAGCCCGGCCAGGACCGGCAGGTCGGTGGCGTCACCGCGCAGCGGGAATGGCAGCAGCCTGGCGTTCTCGGTCCACCGCGTGCTCACCCGTGGCTTCGCCGGGAAGACGTGCCGCTGCCCGCCGCCAGCGAGCCCCGGCACGAACACCGCGGCCCATTGCAGGCCCTTGGCCGCGTGCACAGTGGCCAGCTTCACCGTGTCGGTGTCGCCGACCCGGCCGGCCTCCAGCCCGAACTCCTCGGACTCGGCCGCGGCAAGGTAGGCAAGGAACGCGCCCAGGGTCGGTTCCTGACTGTCGCCGGCGAAGGTGGCCGCTGCGTCGGCAAATGCGTCGAGGTCCGCCCTGGCCGCCGCCGGGTCGGTGCCCGGCCGCGAGGCGACCTCGATATCGAGACTCAGCGTCCGCTCGACCTCGGTCACGAGTTCGGCAAGTGGCCTGGCCGCATGCCCGCGCAGCACCCGCAATTCGGCGGCGAGCATTGTGAGGCGCGCGTAGCCGGCAGCCGAGTACGCAGCCGGGCTGCCCAGGTCGTCGAGCGCCTCGATGAGACTGCCAGGGTCCCTGGTCAGGTCATCGACGGCGCCCGCCAGCAGGTCTTCGCGCCTGCCAGCCCCGGCCGTGCGGGCGGGCGGGCGGGGCTCGCCTGCCGCCGGCCGGAACTCGCCTGCCGCCGGCCGGGGCCGGGCCTCGCTCGCCAGCCCCCGAGCGCGGCGGCCCAGTGCGACCAGGTCAGCGGCGCCGATCCGCCAGCGCGGCGAGGTCAGCAGCCGGGCAAGCGCGCCGGCCGCTGCCGGGTCGTGCAAGACCTGGAGAGTCGCGACGATGTCAGCAACCTCAGGGACCGTCAGCAGGCCGCCGAGGCCAACGACCTCGACCGGGACGCCGCGTGCCTCCAGCGCTGCCCGCAATGCGGGGAACTGAGCGCGCTTCCGGCACAGCACCGCGATATCACTCGGCTTGACCCGCACGCTCCCGCCATCGGGCCACGGCTTGCCATCCGGAGCCAGCCCTGGAGCTAGGTCGAGCACCCGTGCCACGTTGTCGGCTACGAAGGCTGCCTCGTCGTACGCCGACTCGAGCAGCGCGCATCGCACCAGCCCGCGCCCGGCCCGGCCCGGCGGTGCCACGAGCAGCGGCACGTCGGGAGCGGCCGCTCTGAGCTCTCGCTGGATCGCGCCGGCCGCCAGCAGCACAATGCCGGTATTGCGGAAGCTCGTCGACAGCACCCGCACCGGCGCCGGTCGTCCGTCGGCGGCCCGAAAGTCGGTGGCGAACCGGCGCAGGTTGCCGGCGCTTGCCCCGCGCCAGCCGTAGATCGACTGGCAGGGGTCGCCGACGGCGGTCACCGGGTGGCCACCGCCGAACAGCGATGACAGCAGCACTAGCTGCGCGTGCGAGGTGTCCTGGTATTCATCGAGCAGGACCACCTGGTAGCGGGATCGCTCGGCCTGACCGACTTGCGGATGGCGGCTCCCGATCCGGGCCGCCAGCGCCATCTGGTCACCGTAGTCGACCACTTCCCTCGCCGCCTTGGCCGCGGTGTAAGCAGCAACCAGCGGCAGCAACTGCTCCCTGGTCCGCTGCGTGCTGAGCGTCTCGGCGACGGCCTTCGGCACCCGGCCGCTCAGGCTCGCCGCGCAGTCCCGCAGCCAGCCCCCGGCCTCGCGCACGTCGCCCGCACCTCGCAGGTGCTCCGACAGTTCGCCGGCCAGCGTCAGCACGGCCGCCGTCACGGTGGCGGGCGTCCAGTCGAGCGCGTCGGCGGGGCCGTCATAAGCCGCCACGACCGCTGCCGCGAGCTGCCACGAAACAGCGGGCGTGATCAGCCGTAGCGTCGGCTCGAGGCCCTCGCGCAGCGCGTGATCGCTGACGAGCCTGCCCGCGTAAGCGTGATAGGTGCAGATGACGGGCTCCCCAGCGAGCATTTCGGCGTCCGGTGCCGGGAAGCCGTCGGCGACCGGGCTGGTAGCTGAGCCCGCCGGGCTGGTAGCTGTGCCCGCCGGAAGCGAGCCGGCCATCGGCAGGCCTGCCCGGCGCAGGCCCGCCAGCCGGAGCCGGACCCGCTCGCCGAGCTCTGCCGCGGCCTTCCTGGTGAACGTCAGCCCCAGCACCCGTTCTGGCCGCACCAGCTCGTTGGCGACCAGCCAGACCAGCCGCGCTGCCATCGTCTCGCTCTTGCCGGATCCTGCGCCGGCAATGACCGCTAGCGGCGCCAGCGGCGCCCCGATGACCGCAGCCTGCTCGGCGGTAGGTTCCGGCGCGCCGAGCAGCCGGGCCAGCTGCCCGGGGCTGTACCTGACCTGCTCGCCGGTCACGGGATCACCTGCCCGCCACGCTCGTCGACCGGGCAGCTGGACGCGACCGGGCAGACACGGCAGCCAGGGTTGGCCGTCGCGCGGAACACCGGCCCGGCCATCCCGGCAGCGACAGTCTCGACAAGCTGGCGCGCCCAATCCGGATCCTGATCGCTGCGCAGGCCGCGCTGCGCCTGCACCCGGACGCTGGCCTTGAGCCCGGCCTTGCCTACCTGCACCAGTTCAGCCCCGCCTGGCTCGGTGAGGCCGAACTGCTCGAATGCGCCGAGCAGTACCGCGAGCTGATAGACGCCAAGCTGCGGGTTGCGGTCCAAGTCCGCGTCGGATGGCCTGCCCGTTCCCGTCTTGAGGTCGACGACGACCGCGGCGCCGTCACTGTCGCGCTCCAGCCGGTCGACCTGGCCGGTGATGGTGATCTCGCCCATGCTGACGCGCAATTGCTGCTCGACAGCCACCAGCTCACGCGGATTGCGCCGGTGCCAGTCGAGGAACTTCGCCACCATCGCCTCGGCCTGTGCCCGCTGTTTGGCGCTGTACCAGGAGCTGCCGAAGTCGAGATGCTGCCACAGTTCGTCGACGCGCTTGGCGACTTCGCCGTCGTCGGCACCGCCTGCTGCCAGCGCGGCCGCGGCGTGAATGACGATGCCCAGGTGCTGCGCCACGCCCGGCGAGCGCACTCCGACGGCCGCCTCCAGCAGCCAGCGGAGGCCGCACTTGGTGAATGTCTCGACCCTGGACGGCGAGATCTGCAGGTTGCCGGGGATGGGCTCACCTGCTGCGGTGAGCGCGGTGAGGGCGTACCACTGCCGCGGGTTCGCGCCGCGCACGCCGGCCGCGGCAAGCCGGGCGAGCTGGTGCGCCGCTGCCGAGCGCACCGCGGCCGGCAACGCGGCGTCGGCCACCGCACGGCGCAGGTCGGCCGTCAGGGCCGGCATCGACAGCCAGCGTCGCCCGGTGCCGTCGACGCGCTCGATGTCGACCGCATCGCCGGCTAGCTCGGCGAGGAACCTGGATGGCTGCTCCTCACTGTCGTCGCCACCGACTGCGGTGACGATGAGCTCGCGTCGCGCCCGGGTCACTGCCACGTAGAACAGCCTGCGCTCCTCGGCCAGCAGCCGCGCGGCCGACGTGGCAGCCGCTACCGCGGTCGGTGCGCCCGGCGGGCCGACTGCCGATTCCCGGCCGGCCACGATGTCGACGAGCTCGTCCATGCCCAGCAGGGAGCCGCGCTGGCGAACGTCCGGCCAGCTGCCCTCCTGCACGCCGGCCACCACGACTAGGTCCCACTCCAGGCCCTTCGCCCGGTGCGCGGTCAGCAGCGACACCGCATCAGCGCGCGGGGCCCGCGCGGCCAGCGTGTCGCCTGCTATCTCCTGCCCCGACAAGCTGTCGAGGAACAGGCGCGTCGATGCGTGCGGCAGCCGCGCGGAGAACCTAGCGGCGGCGGCGAAGAGCGCGACGACGGCGTCCAGATCGGCGTCGGCGACCACGCCGCGTACGCCGCCCGCCGCGCTGGCAGCCGCCCACAGCCCGGCTAGCCCGGATGATTCCCAGACGGCCCACAGCACCTCGTGCGGAGTGCCATGCTGACCCGCGTCCCTGGCGACCTGGAGCAGCGCGGCCACCTTCGTGGCGGCGGCAACCTCGGCGCCCGCTGTCCGGTCCGGCTCCGGCCAGCCAGCCTGCACGAGCTCGCGCGGATCGCGCAGCGCCTCGGCGAGCGGCTCCGCGGCCGGCGGCTGACCGGCCGCCCTGGCGGCAGCCGCCAGGGCTCGGCGCAGCCGTCGCAGGCCGAGCGCGTCGGTGCCGCCGAGCGGGCCGGTGAGCAGTTCAGCCGCAGCCTGCTCAGCCAGCGTGTCCGGCCGAAGCGCGCATCCGATCAGCTGCAGCAGCGGCCTGGTTCCTGGCTCGAAGCTGAACGGCAGCTCGTCACCCGCGACGTTCACCGGCACGCCTGCCGCGCTCAGCGCGCGCTGCAGGGCCGGAGCCTGGCGCATCGCCGACCTGACCAGGACTGCCATCTGCGACCACGGCGTGCCGTCGATGAGATGAGCCCGGCGAAGCGTGTCGGCGATCAGCGCGGCCTCCTGGCTCGCGCTGGCGGCCGTGACGATCTGAACGCGGCCTGGCCCGGCGCCCTCGGCAGCGACTAGCCGCCGGTGCGCACGGCTGCCAGGCTGATCTGCCCGGCCCTGTGCCGCCGGGAACACCTGAGCCGCCGGGAACACCTGAGCCGCCGGGAGCCGGGCGGCGATGCGGCGCGACGCGGCGAGCAGCACCGGACCGCTCCGACGGCAGGTCTGCAGCGCGATGACCTCGGCTGGCTTGCCGTCCGGCGAGCGGAACCGGTCACCGAACCGGCCGATGGCGTCGGCCTCGGCGCCGCGGAAAGCATAGATCGACTGGTCCGGGTCACCGACGGCGATCAGCTCCCGGCCGTCGCCGGCCAGCTGGGCCAGCAGCTCTTCCTGCGCTGGATCGGTGTCCTGGTACTCATCCACCAGGACCGCGTCGTAGGCGTCTCGCTCGCGGGCCCGGACCACGCCGCGCCGCAGCATCGCACCCGCGATTCTGACGATCTCGGCGTAGTCGTAGGCGGGAACCGGCGCGAGGTCGAACCTGGCGGCATAGGACTCGAGGAAGCGGCCGGCCGCCGCCCAGTCATCCCGGCCGTGCGCCCGTCCCAGCGCGGCCAGTCCGCTCCCGTCCAGGCCGCGCTCGGCTGCCCGGAGCAGGAAGTCCCGCAGCTCGGCTGCGAATCCCTGCGTGCCGAGCGCCGCCCGCAGCCGCTCCGGCCAGCCGGCGCCGCCGTCGCTCGCTTCGCCCCGCAGCAGCCTGCGAACCTCGAGCAGCTGCTCAGGACCTGACAGCAAGACCGGTGACGGCTCGCCGGCCAGCGCGAACTCACGCCGAACAAGAGCGTAGGCATAGCTGTGGAAGGTCATCGCCAGCGGCTGCCGGACCGTGCGGTCCAGCCGGAGCGTGATCCGCTCGCGCAATTCCGCCGCAGCCTTACGGCTGAAGGTCAGTACCAGCACGCGGCTAGGGTCAGTCCCCCGGCGCTCGACCCGGTCGACGGCGGCTTCCACGATGGTCGTCGTCTTGCCGGTGCCCGGGCCGGCGAGCACCAGCAAGGGCCCGCCGGAATGCTCGACAACACGGCGCTGCGCCTCATCAAGGCGCGGCGGCGCCGCGGCCGGCCCCGGCGTCCGGACCAGGCGGTAGGCGGGCAACAAGGTAGTGTCCATCTCGTCCTGCATTCCAGCAGACGGCACCGACAGTCGCTGGCAATGACACGGCCGGCTGGCTGCATCGAGCGCTCGCTGATTGGCTCGGAAAGCTGACCGCCGCACCGTTCACGGGTGCGAGATAGCGTGCGCCGGCTGCGGGTCGTGCGTCTCGGTCCGGGCACGCTGGGGAAGGAACAGGCCGAGCGCTGTGAGGAAGGCCAGGAGCTTGGATAGCACGTTCAGCGCGATCGGGAGCGGCGCGGACGGGTAGGCGAATCCGGCCAGGGCCCAGGCTGCGAACACGGCCAGCATGGCGGCGAAGGAGAAGACCGCGCTCCTGGACAGCTTCACCATCGGCGACAGGATCAGGAGCGAGAGGGTTGTGATCTCGATGAGGGACAGGGGCAGGAAGAACAGGGCCCGGTAAACCGCCGGGTGGGGAAGGATCGCGGGATAGGTCCTGGCCATCACGATGAGGTCGAACGGCAGCTCGAAGATCATCGGTGCGGCCATGGCGCCGATGACCGCGCTTGCCAGCCTCGTGCCGAAGGCATGCGGACTGGTGATGAAAATGGCGATGAAGGTGGCGCTTGCCGCGATGAGGGTTACCGGCAAAATGGGGTCATGCGGCGCGAAGTGGGCTGCCGGGTACTCGTGAAGCTCCTGCTGAGCGTAGGCGTCCAGGCAGACCAGGAATGCTGCTATCGCAAGTACCCAGGTCACGAGCATGAAGCTGATCACGGTGCGGCCGGGCCGGGTTGCCTGAGCGGGAAGGCGCAGCCGGGTTCCGGCGTACGTGAGGCTTCCCGCGACCGCCAGCAGGACGATGGCCAGCTCGATCCTGGCGGCGCCGCCGTAGCTGACCCACGTGCCGTATTGAGTCATAGTCGCGTAACTACCTTCCCGAAGCGGGCGAGGTCTCTTACTTTGCAGTTCAAAGCTAATTGACTTTGAACTGCAAAGTCAATGTCGTTCAGGCTGCTGGCCCGCTCCGGCTTGACCCCGCTCCGCGAGAGCACATTTACTTTGAGCTGCAAAGCCGGGACGCAGGCATCAACTGGCGGGAAAAGCGGAGGCCGGCATGGAAAACAGCGCGGACGAGGAAACCGCGATGGACCTGCAGCGCGCGTCGGCAATCGTGCAGGAGACACGGCAGCAGGCCAGGCGTGCGCTCGTCATCAGGCGCCCGGTGCTGCTCGCGGTATGGGGAGCAGCCTGGTTCGCCTGCGACGGCGTGATCTGGCTGTCGGTCCGGGGGCAGCGCCCTTACACCGGTCCGACGCCCGCGGCGTTGACGACGCTGACCATAGTCATCGCGGTAGCCGCGGTCTTCACGGTCATTCACGTCGGCCGGGCGGGCAGCGGCGTCGGCGGCTTGTCGGTGCTGCAGCGGCGCATCCTCCTGGTGTCATACCTCTGGGGCTACGTTGCCCTGTTCACGCTTGAAGCCGCGATCGACCACGCTGGCGCCAGCCGGGCCGTCCTCGGTGTCTACGGTGCCGCCGCGCCCGTTGTCCTGGTCGCGCTGACCTTCGCTGCCAGCGCCGCCGTCTTCCTGGACTGGTCCCTGCTCGGCCTTGGTATCTGGCTGCTGGCGGTGGCGGCAGGCAGCGGATTCGCTGGCCCAGTCACGGTATGGGCGGTGTGCGCACTGGCAGGAGGCGGCTCACTGCTGGCGGTGGCGGCCCTCGGGCTGATGCGGACGCGCTCGTGAGCGTGGATGAGCCTGACCCGGTGATCCACGCTCCCGCGCGGCTGCGGATCATGGTGACACTCGCGACCCTGCCTGACGGTGACGATCTCTCGTTTACCAGGCTGCAGGATCTACTCAGCCTGACGCCCGGCAACCTGATCACGCACCTGCGCAAGCTGGAAGACGCCGGCTACCTGACCACAGTCAAATCCGGGAAGGGAGTAACAGCCCGGACCTCGGTGTCGCTCACCCACGAAGGCAGGTCCGCGCTGGACCGCTACACCACCGTGCTGCGCCAGCTCCTCAACGCGGCTACCTCGCCAGCGGGCGACTCAGAGCCCTGACTCCCGAGCACCCGAGCCACGGGCGGGAAAGACGAGGCGCTGTCAGGCACCCCGGCAGCTCACAGATTCCGCCACGGCTCCGCAAATCAAAACGCCTCACAATCCAGTCATGCACCCGAGGCTAGCCGCGCCAGCGGGCCCGTCGCATGTCCACTCGGGGCGGACCGCCTCCGGCCGGCCGCAACGGCGTGTTCTCCGCCTCATACCGGGCCAGGGCGGCCTGCTCGTGCCGGGCGAGCAGTGATCCGTCGGCGTGCACCACGCGCCACCAGGCGACGCCGCCGCCCCACAGCGCCATGACCCGGCCCACCTGCCTGGGGCCGCCTTCGCCGAGGTACTCGGCCACGTCCCCGTACGACATGACATTGCCGGGCGCGATCAGGTCCACCACGTCCAGCACCCGGGCTGCGTAGCCATCGGGCCCGGCCCCGGTCACGGCGCCCCTCCGGCGCACAGTCACGATGGCCCGGCCGGGTGGTGACCACGCCCGCGTGGCGCCGCGTGCCGAGCAACAGGCGCTCCCTCGCCGCCCGGCCCGGCACCGCCCGGCCCGGCACCGCCCGGCCCGTCAGCGGCCGCCTCCCGCAGTGCGAGCAGCCTGCTCGTCCCGGCCGCGACTGCTGCCAGGCAGGCAGCGCCGAGTACGCAGTAAAAAACGAGGACTGCCGGGTCACGAGGCGGCACCGGAGAGGGCTGGATGGCAGCGATTCCGCCACCGAAATGACTTGTCAGCGTCATCCCCGCGGGCGGCCGGGCGGCCGTGGCCAGCTTGCCCGCTGCGGCCAGCGCGTCGCCGGCGTTGACCTCGCCGAACCCGATCTGCTCGTCATAGCCGCCAGGCGGCCGGGTGCTCGGTGTCGTGCTGCTGGTGATGGCCTTGATGACCTGCGAATCGGTCAGGTGCGGGTACTTCGCCTTGATCAGCGCCACCACGCCCGCGGTCAGCGCGCAGGCCGGGCTGGTGCCACTGACGAGCCAGTAAGAGCCGTCGCGGCCCTGCGCCGGCACTCTGTAACCCGGTGCCGCGACCTGGACTGACAGGTTCTGGCTGGAAAAGCTGGCGACCTGGCCGGCGCTGTTGACCGCCGCGACCGCGAGCACGCCCGGATAGTTCGCCGGGAACGAGTACGGTGCGCTCCCGATGCCGTCGGACCCCGCGTCGCCGCCGGCATTCCCGGCCGACGCGACCACGACGACGTTGTGCTGGTAGGCATCCTGCAGCGCGGCGCGCACCGGACGGCTCTGCTGACTGTAGCCGAGCGACATGCTGATGACCTGGGCGCGATGGGCGACCGCGTAGATGATGGCCCTGGCTAGCTCACGCTGCCCGGTGATGGCGGGCTCTCGCTGGTAAGCGGCGTTGTTCGGGTCCCGCGCGTCGGTGATCACCCGGATCGACAGCACCTTGGCTCGCGGCGCCACGCCGATGATGCCGCTGCCGTCCTCAGGCCCGTGACCGTGGCCGGCTATCAGCGATGCCATCCAGGTCCCGTGAACGCCCCAGTACGGGTTGCTCGGCGGCGTGTGCACGCCGCTGAAGTCGGGCCCGGTGATTACGTTGCCTTCCAGGTCGGACACCGACGGGTCCACCCCGCTGTCGAGTACCGCGACCACCACCCCGCTGCCCCGGGTGACCGTCCAGGCCTTCTGCATGTCCAGCTCGCTGAGCACCCACGTCTGGGTGTTGCGGACGGCGTCCGCCCGAGCCTGGCCGGCTGGCGCGAGCGTGGCTGCGGTGCAGCCGGCTATCGCCGCCACCGCCAGGGCCAGGGCGCGCCTCAGCATCCGGGTGCCCTCGGGCACACGGGCACGGCCGGCCGGCTGCCGAGCACGGACGCGGCGCTGCCCATCAGGCCCTCAGCCAGGCTCGTCATCTCGCTGTCCTGGTAGCTGTCGGCGGCAATGTGAACGAAGCGGCGGCCATCGGCAAACCCGGCCGTCGCGATGATCACGTACGACTGGGCGGCGGCGGCCCAGGACAGCTGGCCCTGGGCGACGCCGAATCCGGCAGCCGGCGTCCGGGCGATGGTCAGCGTGCGGACCAGGGACGGCTGGCGGGCGGCGCCGTCAGCCGACAGCCGGCTGGCGGCCGCGCGCGCCACCGCGGAGCTCGGCAGCACTGCCACGGCCAGGGTCGCTACCAGGCTCCCCGAGGCGTCCACGTAGGTCGCCCGGAGCGCGTCCGAGCAGCCGTACCGTCGCAGGACCTGGAGCGCGGTCCCGGAAATAGCCCTGGCGCAGCTTGTCGCCGGACTGATGCCGAGCAGCCGGGCGCGCAGCATCAGGCCGCGGCTCGCGTTGAGCTGGCCAGCCGACAGGCTGTACTGCACCGTCGCCGGGAAGATCTTCCCGGCCGGGTCGGCGCGCCAGCGGCGCTGTACTTCCCAGGCCGCGATGGCCCGCTGTTGCGGGACGGTGAACTGCCGCGGCAGCAGCTGATGAGCTATGCCCACGGCCGACACGCCCAGTCCGATCACTCCGGCCATCAGCAGCGCGCCGACAGCCGCCAGCCTCCCGCGGCGCCGCCACGGGCGGGCGGGCCGCACCGCGACGGCCAGGCCGCCGGGCACCAGTTCGGCCGCGCTGTCGCCGTCACCGGAGGGTCCAGGGCTGTCGCCGGGGTCGTGGGGCCAGCGCTGATCCGGCTCCGGCTGCGTCGTCACAACCGGATTTTACCGTTCCGGGCGGCCCGCAGCGGCGTCCTCAGTATGTCGGCAGGCTCGGGTCAACCTGGCTGATCCAGGCCAGCACGCCGCCGCCGACATGCACAGCGTCGGAGAAACCAGCGTCCTTGACAACCGCGAGAGCCTCCGCGCTGCGGACGCCGCTCTTGCAGTGCAGCACGATCCGCTTGTCCTGGGGTAGCTTCTCCAGCGCGGCCCCGGTCAGGAACTGGTCCTTAGGAATCAGCGTCGCGCCGGGGATCGAGACGATCTCGTACTCGTTCGGCTCGCGCACATCCACGAGGAAGATGTTGTCTCCCCGGTCAAGCATGCCCTTGAGCTCGGTCGCGGTGATCGTGGCCCCGGTGGCTGCCACCGCGGCATCCTCCGATACCGCCCCGCAGAACGCGTCATAGTCGATCAGGCCGGTGATTGTCGGATTCTTGCCGCAGATCGCGCATTCCGGGTCCTTGCGCACGCGCACCGTGCGGTAGCTCATCTCCAGGGCGTCGTAGATCATCAGCCGCCCGGTCAGGCTCTCCCCGACCCCGGTAAGCAGCTTGATCGCCTCGGTGACCTGGATCGAGCCGATTGACGCGCAGAGCACCCCGAGTACGCCGCCTTCGGCGCAGGACGGCACCATCCCCGGCGGCGGCGGGTCCGGGTACAGGCACCGGTAGCATGGGCCGTACTCGGCCCAGAACACGCTCGCCTGGCCGTCAAACCGGAAGATCGACCCCCACACGTACGGCTTGCCCAGCAGAACGCACGCGTCGTTGACCATGTACCTGGTGGCGAAGTTGTCAGTACCATCGACAATTAGGTCGTAATCGGAGAAAATCTCCAGCACGTTGTCGTTGCTGAGCGCCTCGGCGTGCACCTGCACGTGTACGTAGGGATTGATCTCCGCGATGCTGTCCCTGGCAGATTCTGCCTTCAGCCGGCCGACGTCCGACTGCCCGTGGATGACCTGCCGCTGGAGGTTCGACTCGTCCACCACGTCGAAGTCGATGACTCCGAGGATGCCCACGCCCGCAGCGGCCAGGTAGAGCAGCGCCGGCGAGCCAAGGCCGCCCGCGCCGACTACCAGGACCCTGGCGTTCTTGAGCCGCTTCTGCCCGGTCATGCCGATCTCCGGGATGATCAGGTGCCGCGAGTAGCGCTTCACCTCGTCGAAGGTCAGGTCAGCGGCTGGCTCGACCAGCGGGGGCAGTGACGACACGGTTGATCTCCTGATCGTTGCTTCGTGGCTATCGAACTTGAACCAGTCCCCGGGCCGCCGCATTCCGGTGCCGGGAATGTCACTGGCGGCGAGTACAACTCGGAGGCATGCAGCAGAACCCGCCTCCGCAGCCGCCAGGGCCCGCTCCCGGCCTCCCGGCCGGGCCCGCTGTCGTACCCATGCTTCCCACCCGAGTCCGTCAGCCCCGGCGGCAGGCCCCGCTGCCTGACGCGGTCGCCGTCCGCCGCCTGAGCGTGCCCGATCCCGCCCCTCCGTTCGACGACGAGATCCCGTCTCCCGCCGCGATCATTACCGCGGGGAACGGGGATATTCCCGGCCCGGCCACCGGACCGGACGCGGCTTGCAACGGCTCGGCCCGCGATGATGCCGCGGGCGAAGGGCCGGGCGGGACACCGCGGCCTGATCCGGCGGCCGGCTGGCCGAGTCAGTTCGCCCAGATCCTGGCCGAGACGCTGGCAGGCTCCCGGCCTGCCCGGCAGGTCACGCCCTGGACCACTGAGCAGGCGCGCCGGCGCATCCGGCAGCTTGGCCCCATGCTGGCCACCGGCCAGCGACCCAAAGTGCGCCGGGTGATCACCTCAGCGCCCGCGCCAGGCGTACTCGAGATGACCGCAATAGTCGGGTTCGGGCCAAGAGTCCGGGCGCTCGCCCTGCGGCTGGAGCGCGACCGGGCCAGGCCCCACCGGCCCGGCAGCGACCGGTGGTGCTGTACCGAGATCGAGTCGGCGTGACGCAGTTCCCGGTCATGAGTGCCGTCAGCGGTTGCGCGGGTCTCCGTGACACTGCTTGAACTTCTTGCCCGAGCCGCAGGGACACGGCGCATTCCGGCCAACGTTGGCGTAGGCCGCGCCGCCTGCAGAGCCGGTCGACTGCGCCGCGGTGCCCGTCGCGTCGTCGCTCGGCGCGGAGTAGCTGAGGTTCGCCGAGCGCTGCGGCCTGGCCAGGCCCTTGGCGAGGCCGGCCGGCAGGTTCGCTTCGCTGGTCGCGGCTGCCGCCTGCGCGGCCGGGCGGGCTGCCTGGCGTGCGGCGGGACTGGCGAGCCGGCGGGGCTGGGCCGCAGCCGGCTGCGCGGCGATCGGCTGTGCCACGGGCGGGCCAGCGACCGGCGGCGGCGACTGGGTCATGCTGATCACCGGGCCTGCCGTAACGGCACCATCCGCCCCGTCCTCGGCCATGATCGGGTTCTGCTGCACCTGCACCTGCAAGTTGAACAGGCTGCCTACGGTGTCTTCCTTGATGCCGTCCATCATTGCGGTGAACATGTCGTAGCCCTCGCGCTGGTACTCGATCAGCGGGTCGCGCTGGCCGTAACCGCGCAGGCTGACGCCCTCGCGCAGGTAGTCCATCTCGTACAGGTGCTCGCGCCACCTGCGGTCCAGGACCGAGAGCACGACACGGCGCTCGACCTCGCGCATGACCTCCGGCGTCAGCTCCTGCTCCCGCCGGGCGTAGGCAGTGCGCGCGTCTTCCCTGACCGCCGCGGCGATCAGGTCACCGGTCAGGTGCGCGCGCTCACCGCCCGCCTCCTCGACCAGCTGGTCCACGGTGATCCCGACCGGGTACAGCTGCTTGAGCGCCCGCCACAGCTTGTCCAGGTCCCACTCTTCCGGGAAGCCCTCGCCGGTCGCGCCCTTCACGTAGCCGTCGATGACGTCATCGATCATGGCGCTGATCTGCGGCTCCAGGTCGGCGCCTTCCAGCACTGCGCGCCGCTCGTCGTAGACGACCTTGCGCTGCCGGTTCATGACGTCGTCGTACTTGAGCACGTCCTTGCGGATCTCGAAGTTCAGCGACTCGACGTTGGACTGCGCGGACCTGATCGCCCGGCTGACTGGCTTGGACTCCAGCGGCATGTCCGGCGGCGTCTTCATCAGCTGCATCAGGTGAGCGATCTTGTCGCCGTTGAACCTGACCATCAGCTCGTCCTCGAGCGACAGGTAGAACCTGGACTCGCCCGGGTCACCCTGCCTGCCGGACCGGCCGCGAAGCTGGTTGTCGATGCGACGCGACTCGTGCCGCTCGGTGCCGAGTACGTACAGGCCGCCGACCGCGACGACCTGCTCATGCTCCTCGGCTACCGCCCGGCGGCACTTCTCTACCGCCTCCGGCCAGGCGGCCTCGTAGTCCTCCGGGGTATCCACCGGCGACAAGCCGCGCTGGTGGAGCTGGAGGTCGGCGAGGAACTCAGGGTTCCCGCCCAGCATGATGTCGGTACCGCGGCCGGCCATGTTGGTCGCGACGGTCACCGCGCCCTTGTGCCCCGCCTTCGCCACGATCACGGCTTCCTGCTCGTGATACTTGGCGTTCAGCACCTCATGCGGCACGCCTCTGCGCTTGAGCTGGCGAGAGACCCGCTCGGACTTCTCCACGCTGGTAGTGCCGACCAGAACTGGCTGACCCTTCGCGTGCCGCTGCACGATGTCCTCGACCAGCGCGTCGTACTTGGCTTCCTCGGTCTGATATACCAGGTCGGGCTGATCGACCCTGATCATCGGCATGTTCGTCGGGATTGGTACCACGCCCAGGCCGTAGGTCTGATGGAACTCGTTGGCCTCGGTCAGCGCGGTCCCGGTCATGCCGGAGAGCTTCTCGTAGAGCCGGAAGTAGTTCTGCAGCGTGATCGTCGCGAGGGTCTGGTTCTCGTCCTTGATCTGCACGCCTTCCTTGGCCTCGACGGCCTGGTGCATGCCCTCGCTCCAGCGGCGCCCGTGCAGGATCCGGCCGGTGAACTCGTCCACGATCAGGACCTCGCCGTTCATCACGACGTAGTCCTTGTCCCGGTGGTAGAGCTCCTTGGCCTTGATGGCGTTGTTCAGGAAGCTGATCAGCGGGGTGTTGACGCTCTCGTACAGGTTGTCGATGCCGAGCAGGTCCTCGACTTTCTCCACCCCGGATTCCATGATGCCGACGGTGCGCTTCTTCTCGTCGACCTCGTAGTCACCCTCGCCGTCCTCACCGCGGCGCAGCCGCGGCGCGATCTTGGCGAACTCCTGGTACCAGATGCTGTTCTGATCGACCGGGCCGCTGATGATCAGCGGTGTCCGCGCCTCGTCGATCAGGATCGAGTCCACTTCGTCGACGATCGCGAAATAATGACCGCGCTGGACGCACTCCTCCAGCCCCCACGCCATGTTGTCGCGCAGGTAATCGAAGCCGAACTCGTTGTTGGTGCCGTAGGTCACATCGGCCGCGTAATGCTTGCGCCGCTCGTCCGGGTCCATGTCCGCGAGGATCACGCCGACCTCGAGACCGAGGAAGCGGTGAATCCGGCCCATCCACTCCGACTGGTACCTGGCCAGGTAGTCGTTCACGGTGACGACGTGCACGCCACGGCCGGTCAGGGCGTTCAGGTAACACGGCAGGACGGCCGTGATGGTCTTGCCCTCGCCGGTCTTCATCTCGGCGATGTTGCCGAAGTGGAGCGCGCCGCCGCCCATCAACTGGACGTCGAAGACCCGCTGCCCGAGCACCCGGCTGCCCGCCTCGCGTACGGTGGCAAAGGCCTCGGGAAGCAAGTCATCGAGAGACTCGCCATCGGCGTGACGCTTCCTGAGTTCGTCGGTCATTGCCCGTAGCTCGGCGTCAGTCAGCCCGCGGAAGTCTTCCTCGATCGAGTTGATCTGGCCGACGATCGCTTTGAGCTTGCGCAGCGTCTTTCCCTCGCCAGCGCGAAGGATGCTATCGATGATGGCTGGCACTTGTCGTCGCGCTCCCTGCGATCTCCTGGCTGGCTTACCCTGGCTCGCGTATCCCGGCTGGCCCGTCTCCGCTAGCTGCCATCAGACAGCCAGCAGGCGCGCGGCCTTCTCTCAGCAATTCAACGGCATGGCAAAGGCCACTGTTCCTGCCTCACCGTCATGGTAGGCCAGACAGCAGCCTAAGCCGAGTCCGCTGCCGGGCAACTCGGCCGGGCGCGCCCGCTATCGCCATCTGTGGGGTCGAGTGCGCACCATAACGAGCCCTTGACCACAATGATAGGGACACGACAAGCGGTAGGAGAGGAGCACCGCGCATGGCGAAGCAGGTTGGCCCAGCCACCGCGAGCGGGGCCGTGCCCAGCCCGGGGCCAGGTGTGCCGGGAGGCGCCAGGAGCGCGGGGCTAGCTGCCAGCGCCAGCACAGCCGGCGGACAGGAAGTCGCCCCGTTCATATCCCAGGTACCCGGCACGCCGGTGCACTTCCCGACCTTCCACGGACGGCCCGTCTCATGGTTTGCCGTCTCGCTGATCATGGTTGCCTTCCTGGTCGGCGGCCTGGCCCTGGTATTCGGGCCAACGTGGTGGCTGTTCTGGGTTTCGCTCGGCCTGGCAGCGGTCGGGGTGCTGATCGCGATGTCCACCGGGATATTCGACGATTGGTACTAAACCGGTCGATAGCCCCGCCTGATCACGGCAAGCCCAGCTGACCTGAGGCTCGGTCCGCGCCGCGCCGTTGTCGGAGCCTGCCGGTAGCCTCCCTAGCGTGGCTGCCCCCGAGCTTCCGCCGCCTGAGGTCATCCTGAGCCAGGACGACGCACGCCTGATTACCCTGCACGCGCAGGGCCTGAGTGGTGCCGGGGCGAGGCGTGGCGGCGTTCCTGCCATGCTCCGACGGCTCGGCGGAGTCCAGCTGGACACGATCAGCGTGCTAGCGCGCTCGCATGAGCTGGTGGCCTACGCCCGGCTGGGCGCCATCGGCCGCGACAAGGTCGAGCGGGCCTACTGGCACCCGCGTCGTCCCACCGCATTCGAGTACTGGTCACACGCCGCCTGCGTACTGCCGCTCGAGGAGTGGCCGTACTACGAGTTCCGCCGCCGCGCCTTCCGGGAACGGGGACTGCGCTGGCACCAGAGCCATCCTGAGGTCTGCGCGCAGGTCCTGGGCCGGATCCGGGCGGAGGGGCCGCTCACGGCCACCGAACTCGGCGGCGCCAAGAATGGCGGCGCCTGGTGGGACTGGTCGGACACCAAGATCGCGGTGGAGTGGCTGCTGGACACCGGCGAGGTGATCTGCGCGTGCCGGACGGGCTGGCGGCGTGTCTACGACCTGCCCGAACGCGTCCTGCCACCGGAACTGCTCGGGCAGTCGCTCACCGACTCGCAGTGCCTCATCAGGCTCGCCGCGGTAGCAGCGCGGGCACTCGGCGTGGTGACCCAGGCCGATCTCGCCGACTACCAGCGGCTGCGGTACGGCGGTGCGGGGTTGCGCCGCGATGGCCGCGCGCTGACGGCAGCCGGGGTAGCGCAAGCCGCCGGGCTAGTGCCGGCGGAAATATCGGCCGGCCGACGTGGCCGCGCCGTCCGCGCCTGGCTCGACCCGCAGTTGCCGGATGAGCAGGCGAGGCGCGGCCGGCCCCGGACCACGCTGCTGTCGCCGTTCGACTCGCTGGTCTGGGACCGGAAGCGGACCCTGCGCGTCTTCGGGTTCGAGCACAGCCTCGAGGCGTATGTGCCCCAGGCCAAGCGCGTTCACGGCTACTACACGATGCCGCTGCTGGCCCGCGGACGACTCGCCGGCCGGGTCGACCCGGCTCGGAGCGGCAGCACCCTGATCGCGCGCAAGCTCACCATGGACGGCCCGGCGGCGGCCGAGCCCATGGCCAGGGCACTGGTCGAGGCCGCGTCCTGGGTCGGCTGCGACAACGTCAAGCTGGCACAGGTCGAGCCGGCCGGCCTGGAATCGCGACTGCGCGCCGCGCTGTCTGCCCGCGGGGCGTGACCATGCGACGTCCGTCCGGACGCCCGCCGGCCCGGCGGGCCTGACCAGTAACCTCACTCCTCGCCGGAGAACCGCTCCCATGCCGACTGGCGGGTCATCCCGAGAGCCTCGCCAATCCGCGTCCAGGTGATCCCGCGGCTGCGGGCCTGGTGCACCCACGCCGTCAGATGCGTCTGCACCTGAGCGGCCGCCGCCTCGATCTTCGGCAGGTGAGCGAGCAGTTCCTCGTCGGACATCCGCTGCTGCCAGCTAGCGACCGCGTCACCCGTGGTCGGCTCACCCTCTTGCGCGAGGATGTCGTTGCAGAGGCCGACGCACTCGTTGCAGATGAACACGCCTGCGCCGCCGATCATCTTCGCCACTGACCCCGGCGACTTCAGGCAGAACGAGCACGCCACGGTGGACCGCAGCTCGGTTGTGGTCACGATCGTCTCCCAGCTTAATGTGTCAGGTTCGGCCTGACGTGTCAGGTAGCACCTTACATCGTCAGGTTCTGCCTGACAAGAAGCTGGAAGCGGGACAGGGCCGTTGCCCGCTCATGGTCGTTCCCGCGGGCAATCAGCCGAACTCGATCAGCTTCTCCCTGACCGCCACCATGACGGCCTCCATCCGGGAGTGGATCTGGAGCTTCTCCAGGATGTTGCGGACGTGGTTCTTCACGGTGTTCTCCGAGATGAACAGTTCCTTGGCGATGTCCCGGTTGTTCATGCCCCTGGCGACCAGCCGGAGTACCTGGATCTCACGGTCGGTCAGCCGCGGCGCCGGGACTTTCGGAGGCTCATGCTCATCCCGCCGTGCCAGCGCGGCGAACTCAGTGAGCAGCTTGCCCGCCATGGACGGATTGATCAGCGACTGGCCGCCGTGCACCGCCCGCACCGTGTCGGCGACCTCGTCGAGCGGAATGTCCTTCAGCAGGTACCCGCTGGCCCCGGCCCGGATCGCCTCGAAGAGATCCTCCTCCTCATCACTGATCGTCAGCATGACGATCTTGGCGCTCGGGGCGGCCTCCTTGAGCGCCCGGCATGCCTCGATGCCGCTGCTGCGAGGCATCCGGATGTCCATCAGGACGACATCGGGCAGCGACTCCCCGGCCTTGCTGACCGCTTCGTTGCCATCGCTCGCCTGGCCCACCAGCTCAATATCCGGCTCGGATTCGAGGACCATCTCCAGTCCGCGCCGGAAAAGCGCGTGGTCATCGACGATCAGCGTGCGGATCGGCTCTCCCGCCGGGCGCCGGGCGCCGCCTGCCGCGGGCGGCGTACTCCCTGCCGCGGGCAGGTCAGACACCTCAGCGTCCGCCTGCTCGCCGGGTGCGGGGGTCACCCTGGCACTGCGGCCCATTGATTTCTCCTCCTTAGCGACCGGGCCAGCAAATCCGCCCAGCCCACCAGAAGCTACCCCCCGTATGCCCGTGCCTGAACTCTGTCCCAGTCGCGCGCCCGTTGCAACCCTGGGGACGCTAACCGCCAGCCGCGTCGGGGTGCTCCGGGGTGCGGCCTGCCGCACTCCCGCCTGGCTGGCCGTCCAGCCGCTGGCCGGCTACCTGGAGCCCGCGAGGGTCCGGCACCCGCGTTTCCATCAGCCGGATCACCCCGTACTGGTAACCGCGGCGCCGGTAGACCACGCTCGCGATGCCGGACGCACCATCCCTGAAGAGGAAAAAGTCGTGGCCGACGAGCTCCATCTCGAAGAGCGCCTGCTCGATGCTCATCGGGGCCGCGGCGTGAAACTTCTCGCGCACCACAAGCGGGCCGTCACCCTGCACCTCGACGGGCACCAGGTCCTCGGAGCCGGTGCCAGGCCGCGCCGCGCCGTCCGCCTGGTCCGCTGCGGCTGGCATCGCCCGCAGCGCAGCCCCGTTCTGGTTGCCGGCCAGCAGTCCGCCGCCGTCAGCCCCGAGCGGGATCGCCGCGCGCTCAGCCCCGGATGCCGGGCCGGCCGCCCTGAGGTCAGGCAGCCGCACGCCCGCATGCGCGCCGTGACGGTCCTTGCGCCGGTCACACGCGCGCCGGAGCCGGGATTCCAGCTTGCCGAGCGCGACATCCAGCGCGGCGAACCGGTCCTCGGCCGCGGCCTCCGCGCGGATGGCCGGCCCGCGCGAGACAACTGTGAGCTCGACCCGCTCCCTGGTTCCTGACTGCCGGGGGTTGTGCTCGGCCGAGACTTGCACGTCGATCCTGATCGCCTTGCTGTCCAGCTTCTCGATCTTCGCGAGCTTGGCCGTCGCATGCTGCCGGAACCTATCCTGCATCTCGGTGTGCAGGGCCTTGAAGATGACTTCCACGGAGGGAACTCCCTTCTCGTCCGGTTGGAGCGGCACCCGTCCGGCCGACCTGGTCTTCTACCCCACATCCGCCTGCAGAGGGGCTCGCAGCTGTGCCGCCACTACTACCCTTCTCCCGGTCCGGTGGACATCGGGTCCCCCGGCGGGGCAGGACTGACTTCTAAGCCGCACCGTGATCGGTCGACGACAAGTCGCCTTACGTGGGCCGTTTTGCCTGCGGCTGGCATCGGCTTGCCGGGCCGAGCGCCCTGATGGCAGGGAAACTGGCCCGACGCAACCACGGACCCGGACGGGTGCCATGACATGACGTTAGCCGCATGCCCGTCGAATGTCAGGGGCGGATTCCCGGTCAGTCCGCCGGACGAGCGGTATCCGGCCCGCGCGGCCGGACAGCGGCGATGCGGCGCGGCGGTTAGCCCGGATAGCTGGGAAGATAGCTGGGGAGTGACCCGGCCTGGGGCTTAAGCCAGGAAGATCCCAGGTTGTTGGAGACCCAGATCTGACCGCCGGCGGTGCCGACCGCGAGCGTGACGCCGTTGGTGGAAACGGAATCCGCTCCGGCCGGCGCCGATCCGAACTGCTGGCCGGCGCCGCCGGTCAGCGGCACCTCGGCGATGCCCGCCCGGTCCAGGACTACCAGGTAATACGGGCTGTACCAGCTCATGGCCCTCGGGTCGCGCAGCCCGGTTCCAAGGTCCACCGCGATTCCCAGGGACAGCCCGTTACCTTCCTGGCGTACGGCGGCGAGTACCAGATGGACACCGCCCCCGGTGTTGACAAGCAGCGCGGCCCGGACGGCGTCCGGGGCCATCCGCAGGGCGAGGATGGCGGGCCGGGCGCCGAGGTTGGGCGGGAGGCCAGCGAGCCGGAACTTGCGGCCAAAGGCCGGCAGCACCCAGATATGGTGGCCGGCCGCAGCCCACAGGTTGCCGTTGCTATCCCAGCTCAGGGAGGTGCATTCACCCCCAGAGGCGGACAGCCGGTAGCTGCTGTAGGCGGGCGCCGACTGCCCCGAGCTAGGTCCCCCGGCCGGCAGGAACGCCCGGTAAACCTCGCAGCCGTGGCCGTCCTTCGCCGCGAGCGCGACCTGGCAAGGGGACGTTTTGGACGCCGGGCAGGTGTCGTATTGCGGGTCTACGGCGACCGCGGTGATGTCTGCCGGGCCCAGTTCGGACGGCCCCAGGACCAGCCGGCCGGTCCCGGGTCCGTCAGCGACGGTGCCGTCGGCGGTCACGAAGATGAGCTTTCCGGTGGGCACGTCATAGATGAGGTTATGTGGGTTGGTGAACTTAGGCTGGCCGTCTATCTCCAGTTGCACGACGCTGGCCAGGGCCGGTGAGTACGCGGTGCTGCCGAGCGTCGCCTGCAGCTGTTCGGCCATCTGCTGCCACTGCAGCGCATCGGTGCGGGTGGCGGCGCCGCCCAGGTTGACGACGGCAGTCTGGCCGGTGATCGTGATCCCGAGAAGCTTCGTGCCGCGCGGGAACGATGTCTTCGTCTCGCTGCCCAGCCAGCCCTTCTGATCCTCGAACAGCCCCTTGACCAGCCCGCTCGCCAGGTTTATCGTCAGCGCGCTTTCCGAGCTCTGCACCGGTGCGTACACCGGGTCGGGCACCAGCTTGCCGTTGACCGGCGACGGCGACCGGGCGAAGAAGAACAGGTTGCGCGCCTGGTACATGTGCTCGAAGTCCGACTGCATCAGCAGCAGGCTGTCCTGATCAGCCTGCGGGAGCTCGGAAATCAGCCATACGCCGCGCACGAGCTGCAGGCTGAACTGATACAGCCGGGTGGCAGGCGAGTACTGATACTGCCCGGTTGCGCTGAGAGTAGCCAGCCGTTGCCCGGTCAGCTCGACGTTCTCGGCCGGGGCGTACGGGGTAGCATGCGGCGGCACCGGAACCCTCGTTGGCGGGGAGATCGAGCTGACGACGGTGACCGGGCCAGGATGCCAGCTCTTGCGCAGGGCCGGCGCCAGGAACTGCCTGGCGGCCCCGGGGTCGACTGCGTAGCTCGCGCTGGCGTGCAAGAAGCCGAGCACAACCTGCCTCGGCGCCAACCGCGGCTTCGGGCCCGGCGGCGCCAGCGGCAGCGCGTACGCCTGCACTTGACTGCCACCGGTCGTCACTTGCTGCGGGGCGTCCTCGGAGGGCACCGTCGCGCAGCCGGCCAGTACGGTCGCCGCAGCCGCGGCGACCGTAACCGGCAGCCACCCGCGCAATCGGCCCGCGCTAGCCACTGGCAGCTACTTCACTGGCCGGAGCTGTCCGGTTCGGGCGGGCCGGCTGCTCATCCGGAATATGGCCGGAGACATCTGCCGCCGCGGACTCGGCCAGCACCGGCTCACTGATGATGCCGTCCTGGCCCGCGCTCAGCTCCAGCGGGCTCAGCGACAACGGCGATCCTTGAAGTTCCCCGCCGATGGCGCGCGGCAGTGTCAGCCGGAACACCGAGCCCTGCCCCGGCTCGCCCCACGCTTCGAGCCAGCCACTGTGCAGCCGGGCGTCTTCAAGGGCGATCGCCAGGCCGAGGCCAGTGCCGCCCGACGTCCGTGCCCTGGCCGGGTCGGCCCGCCAGAACCGGTCGAACACCAGCTGCTCTTCCCCCGGCCGCAGGCCAACGCCGAAGTCCCGGACCGACACCGCGACCGCCGCTGAGTCCGCCGCGACGCTCACCACCGTGTCCTTGTCCTCGCCATGCTCGACCGCATTCAGCAGCAGGTTGCGCAGGATGCGCTCGACCCTGCGCCGGTCGACCTCGGCGATGCACGGCTCGGCCGGGAGGCGGAACTCGATCTTCGTGCCGCGGCGCTCGGCCATCTGCTGCGCGACGTCGGCGGACTGCAGCACGATCGTGCACACGTCGACGGGCTCGGCATCCAGCGTCGCGGCGTTGGCGTCGTACCTGCTGATCTCCAGCAGGTCTGTGAGCAGCGACTCGAACCGCTCGAGCTGCCCTTGCATCAGCTCGGCCGACCGCGCGGCCGCCTGGCCCATCTCGTCCCTGGACCCGTACAGCACGTCCGAGGCAATCCTGATCGTGGTCAGCGGCGTCCGGAGCTCATGCGAGACGTCCGACACGAACTGACGCTGCACCTGCGACAAGTCCTCGAGCTCGGCCAGCTTCTCCTGCAGGCTCGAGGCCATGTCGTTGAAGGAGGTGGCAAGCGCGGCGAGCTCATCCGAGCCGCGGACGTCCATCCGCTGGTTCAGCTCGCCGGCCGACAGCCGCCGGGCGCCGTGCGCGGCCAGCCGGACCGGGACCACCACCCACCGTGTCACCAGCCAGGCGATCGCGGCCAGCAGGAACACCACGGCGATCCCCGCGACCAGCAGGCTCTGCTGAATGCTCGCGATCGTCTGCTGCTCAGCCGCCAGCGGGAAAAAGTAGTACAGCACGAAGCCGCCGCCGAACGGGGCGGCCCACAACAGGCCGGGCACCGGGTGCGGCCCGGAGCGGGCCGCGGCCATGCTGGTCCACTCGCGTATCGGCCGTTCGGAGACAACTCCCCGGTTCTTCCACTCGGCCCCGATCGAACTCGTCAGCCGTGCCGGGAAGAGCGGCTGGCCATAGAAGCCGACCTGCCACCCGCCGCTGTACACCGGCGCGCTCTGGAACTGCGGCAACGGCGCTACCGCGACTTCGTACGGCGTGCCGCCCGGCGAGGCCAGGCTCTGCGCAAGCGACCACATGGCCTGGCTCGAGGACTGATTCGGCTGGTTGAACTGAGTCGACTTTTCCGCAGCGCCGAGGCCCGTGCTGGCAATGCTCTGCGAGGTCTGCTCCATGCCGGCGTAGATCCCGGTCACCAGGTGCTGCATCAGCAGGTAGCCGAGCACCGACACGACCACGGCGGAGAGGATCAGCGTCGCTGTGACCACGCGAAGCTGGAGCGAGCGCCGGTAGCGCTCCGCGACCCGGCGGAGCCTGCGCCGGAGGGCAGCGACAGCCGCGAAACGCGGCCTCGCCAGCCAGGTGCGATAGCCGGCTCCGACGGCGGCGGCGGCTCCTCTCACTGCCCTTCCCCGTGCGATGGTCAGCCCGGCCCGGCGGCCGGGAACGCGGTCAGCGCTCAGCCCGGGCCCGCCTTATAGCCAACGCCGCGAACTGTCACCACGATTTCCGGCCGCTCCGGATCTTTCTCGATCTTGGCGCGAAGCCGCTGGACGTGCACGTTGACCAGCCGGGTATCCGCCGCGTGCCGGTAACCCCAGACCTGCTCGAGCAGGACTTCCCTGGTGAACACCTGGCGTGGCTTGCGAGCCAGCGCGACCAGCAGGTCAAACTCCAGCGGAGTCAGGTTCAGCGGCTCGCCGGCCCGCTGCACCGAGTGCCCTGCCACATCGATGGTGACATCACCGATCGTCAGGGTCTCCGGTGCCGGATCCTCCGTCCGGCGCAGCCGGGCCCGTACCCGCGCGATCAGCACCTTGGACTGGAATGGCTTGACGATGTAGTCGTCCGCCCCGGACTCCAGCCCGAGCACGACGTCCACCGTGTCGGTCTTGGCGGTGAGCATGACGATGGGGACGCCTGACTCGGCCCGGATCTGGCGGCACACGTCAATGCCGTCCATGCCAGGCAGCATCAGGTCCAGCAGCACCAGATCCGGCTTGGTATCCCGGAACGCGTCCAGCGCCTTGTCTCCATCAGCGACGAAAGTTGGCTCGAAGCCTTCGCCGCGCAGCACGATGCCGAGCATCTCAGCCAGAGCGGCGTCGTCGTCGACGACCAGCACACGACCCTTCATAGTCCTCATCGTTCCACGTAGAGGGTGGCTTGGGGAGTTGCTACCGAGGCAGCACCTTCGCCTAGGACTCGCAGATTACCTGGCGTGACCGGCTGAATCACACCGTGTTCGGTGACTAGTGCGGTGACGAGGCCCGGCGGAGTGACGTCGAAGGCGGGGTTGTAGGCGGGTGTCCCGGCCGGCGCGACCGGCTGGCCGGCCAGCCTGGTGACCTCTTCGGCCGGACGGTGCTCGACCGTGATCGATGCTCCATCCGGCGTGCCGAAGTCAACCGTCGACACCGGTGCTACCACCACGAACGGCACGCCGTGGTGGCGGGCAAGCACCGCCAGGCCGTAGGTTCCGACCTTGTTGGCCACGCTGCCGTCGGCCGCGATCCGGTCCGCTCCGGTCACCACGAGGTCAACCTGGCCCGCCGCGAGAAGCGACGCGGCCGCGTTGTCGGCCAGCAGCCGGTGCGGAAGGCCAGCGCGCCGTGCCTCCCAGGCGGTGAGCCGCGCGCCCTGCAGCAGCGGCCGGGTCTCGTCCACCCACAGCAGCGCCAGCCGGCCCGCGCGGTGTGCCGCCACGATCACCGCGAACGCGGTGCCGGAGCCCGCTGACACCAGGCTGCCGGTATTGCAGTGGGTCAGGATCCTGGCGCCCGCTGGCACCAATGCCAGCCCGTGCGCCGCCATCGCGGCGCTTGCCGCGGCGTCGTCCGCGGCGATCGCCCTGGCCTCGGCGAGCGCAGCCATTGCCGGACTGTCCTGGCCGGGAACGCGCGGTTGCCGGCCGGCCACCTGGTACGCCCGCAGTGCCCGCTCGACGCCGGAGCCCAGGTTCACCGCGGTCGGCCTGACGGCAGTCAGGGCCGCGGCAGCGGCTGCCACGTCGTCGCCGCGCCATGCGGCGAGCGCCACGCCGTATGCGCCGGCCACGCCGAGCAGTGGCGCGCCGCGGATCGCCAGCCTGCCGATGGCGTCCACAAGCTGAGGAACATCCGTGCAGGTCAGGAAGACTTCCTCGGCCGGAAGCCTGGTCTGGTCCAGCAGTTCTAGAGCGGGGCCTGCGGGCGGCTCGAGCCAGCGCAGAGCGGCCGGCACCTCCCCGGTGCCCTCGGTGTTATCCATCTGCCGAGTGTGCGGCGCGGAGCGGTTTTCGCCAACTCCGGCCGCCAGCGCGCGCTGGCCGCTCAGGAGCCGATCCGCCAGGAGTCGAGATACTTGAGCTGCTCCGGGGTCAGCTCGTCGATGCGCGTGCCGAGCGCGGCCAGCGCGAGGCTGGCCACCTCGGCATCGATCTCGGCGGGCACGTCCAGCACCAGCCCGCGCGGTTCCGGCCGCTGCGGCGTCCCGGCCAGCCAGGCCAGCGCCAGCGCCTGAACAGCGAACGAGGTATCCATGGCAGCCGCCGGATTCCCTTCGCCCGCGACCAGGTTCACCACCCGGCCCTCGGCGAGCAGGATCAGCCGGCGTCCGTCTGCGACGACGTACTCATCGGCATGCGGCCGGACGCCGCGACGGACGTCGATCGCCATCCCGGTCAGCGCCGGCACGTCGATCTCCACGTCGAAGTGGCCGGCGTTGGCCAGCACCGCGCCGTCAGGGAGCGCTGCCAGTTCGGCAGCTCCGATGACGTCGCGGGAGCCGGTAGCCGTAATGACCAGCTCGGCACCCGCCACCGCGGCACCTATCGGCATGACGCGGAAGCCTTGCATGATGGCACCGAGAGCGCGGAGCGGCTCAACCTCGGTGACAACGACCTGAGCACCGAGGCCGCGCGCCCGCTCGGCGATCCCGGAGCCGCACGGCCCGAACCCGGCCACCACCACGGTCTTGCCCGCGATCAGCGTGTTAGTAGCGCGCAGGATCCCGTCCAGGACCGACTGACCGGTGCCGTACTTGTGGTCAATCAGCCGCCTGGTCGCCGAGGTGTCAGCGGCGACCACCGGGAAGCCAAGTGATCCGGCCGCGGCCATTCGCCGCAGCCTGGCCGCCCCGCTCGACGTCGCCTCGCACCCGCCGCGCACCCGGCTCATCAGCTCGCCACGCGCCTCGTGCAGCGTGTTGACCAAGTCGCAGCCGTCGTCCATGACGAGGTCCGGCGCGCTATCCAGGACCCGGTGGATGTGCTCGTAGTAGCCGCTGCGATCGACCCCGGACCTGGCCTGGACCGCCACGCCCGGCTCGGCCGCCAGTGCCGCGGCGATGTCGTCCTGTGTCGACAGCGGATTGGAGGCGGCCAGGTACACGCGCGCGCCGCCCGCTGTCAGAGCGCGCACCAGGACCGCCGTCTCGGCGGTCACATGCAGGCAGCAGGCGACGGTCAGCCCGGCGAACGGCTGCCGGTCCGCGAACGACGCGCGCAGCATGCCGAGCACCGGCATGGCCCGGTCGGCCCAGGCGATCCCGGGCCGGCCGGTAAGTGCCAGCCCGGGATCGGCGATGTCGGACGACGGTGCTGGGCGGGTAGCTGACCCGGATCGGTCAGTACCGGTAGTGGTCGGCTTTGAACGGGCCATCGAGCGGAACTCCGATGTAGGCGGCCTGCTCCTTGGTCAGCACGGTCAGTCGCACGCCAAGGGCGTCCAGGTGCAGCCGCGCGACCTTCTCGTCCAGGTGCTTGGGCAGCGTGTACACGGCCTTCTCGTACTCGTCGTTGCGGCCGTAGAGCTCGATCTGCGCGATCACCTGGTTGGTGAACGAGTTCGACATCACGAACGACGGATGCCCGGTGGCGTTGCCGAGGTTCAGGAGCCTGCCCTCCGAGAGCACGATGATCGTGCTGCCATCCGGGAACACCCACTCGTCGACCTGCGGCTTGATGTTGACGCGTTCGATGCCCTCGGTCGCGGCCAGCCCGGCCATGTCGATCTCGTTGTCGAAGTGGCCGATGTTGCCGACGATCGCCTGGTGCTTCATGGCCCGCATGTGCTCGGCGGTGATCACGTCCTTGTTGCCGGTCGCGGTGACGAAGATGTCGGCCGTCGCCACCACGTCCTCCAGGCGTGCGACCTGGTAGCCGTCCATCGCCGCCTGCAGGGCACAGATCGGGTCGATCTCGGTCACGATCACGCGCGCGCCCTGACCGCGCAGCGAGTCCGCACAACCCTTGCCGAC
>DAHVAR010000275.1 GCA_027314515.1 Actinomycetota bacterium | reverse complement strand
GCGGTCCGCGTCATCGAGTACTGGGTCAGCGTGGAGGGCCAGGAGGTTCCGGAGATGTTCTGCCTGGTCACCGACCTCATGGACTGGGAGGACTACCCCGCCCCCGAACTGGCCGCGCTCTATAGATGGCGGTGGGACGGGTCGGAGACCGCGTTGCGGGACGCCAAGGCGCCGCTGCGTCCGACTACGTCAGAGAAGGTGCATTGGCCAGGCCGCGGCCGGCGAACTGGCGCTTTGCTCGGAAGACCTAGCGGTGCAGCCTGGCCAGCAACGTCCGCGTTTTGGAGGGCATCCATGCTGCTCACAGGCTGCCATGACCATGACTGGGCGGGAGCCGGTCGAGCGGGCAGGGACAATAGCGTGCATGGGCATGGGAGCGAGTTTCCGCGCAGTGCGTCTTGCCGGGCGGCTTGTGGCGGCCGGCGCAGGTCTGGACGCCCCTGCTCGGCGCCGGGCATCGGGCTGCGCTGCGACCGGGGAGTCCGGGTGTTCGGGCGGCCCTCAGGCTCGGGGAGCAAGAGGGGAGCAAGCGACGGGCGATGGAGGGCGCCGCTGGCCTATGCCTGGCGATTGAAGCTGCTGGCAGAGCGGCATCTGGCTACGCAGAGCCTTGGGCTGGTTTCGTATGGCATGCAAGAGGTCCGGGGTTCGAATCCCCGTAGCTCCACTCCCAGTTCAGGATATTGAATTCAAACAGCCGCCGCGAGGCGGCTTTCTTGTTTCGCGCATACGTACGAGCGCCCGCTGAGGCGGGCGAGCGCGCACATCAGCAGCGGCGTATAGGTCGTCGTTGTCGTGCTTGCGCAGGTCCGTGCCCTTGGGGATGTACTGGCGCGGCGGGCCGTTCGTGTCGGCGTTCGTGCCGCACTGCCAGGGGCTGTGCGGTGGCTAGCCCCGTGGCGTTGCGCAGCTAGGCGTGGTGGGCCATTCCCGCTTCCTGGTTCCAAGGTCAGCGACCGGCTTAGGTGCTCTGGCAGCGTCGTGATTGCGGAAGCGATCGCGTCCCGCAGCGATTGAGCGGCCCGCCGCCTGTATAGGCGCGCATGGTATGCACCGGCTCTACCCAGAGGAGGCCCCCGCCACGGTGCGGGTGGTCATCGCTGATCTCTCCCACGTATGCGAACGGCTGTGCACCCAGCCCGCGCAGGCACAGCCGGCCGCCGGGCTTCTGGACCACCTGGCCACCGAGATCGGCAAGGCCGCACGGATGCTGCGGACACCAGCCCGGACGCTGGGGGCGCCCCAGCGGGAGAGTGAGCAGGCACGCTCGTGAACCTGGCCAGACCCGGGAGCTGGCCCGGGGTGCCGGAGCGCCTGGTCAGGGGGTGGTCAGAACGAGCACGTCGTAGCGTTCACTCACCGGAGTAAGGTGACAGGACGGTTCGGCACCGGGCCTGGCGGGCTGCGGCGGGTCGGAACCGCGAGCGTTCCATCCGCCGGAGACGTTCGCGCCACTGCCCGAGTACAGCGAGGTCTGCGAGCGCTCCGAGGACACGCTCAAGGTGCAACGTCGTACAGTGGCGCGGGTGACCACCTCCGCGCAACTGCTGGCCGACAACGGTGACCTGTGGGCTGCGCTGACGTCGCACCCGTTCGTGGTCGACGCGGCCAACGGGACGCTGCCGCGCGAGACATTCGATCGCTGGCTGGTCGATGACCATTTCTACGTTGTCGAGTTCCGCCGGTTCCTGGCGACCCTGACCGCGCAGGCGCCCACCGAGCAGGCGCGTGACCTGCTGGCCGGCGCGCTAGTTCCGTTGCAGGCCGAACTCGATCTGTTCCGCCACGAGGTCATCGGGCGCGGCATCCGGCTCTCTGGTGAGCCTTGTCCGACGACGCTGGGCTATTCGGCGTACCTGCACGCCTGCGCGCTCGACGGGTATTCCGTTGGGCTGACCGCGCTCTACGCTGCGGAGAAGGCGTACTTCGACGCGTGGTCGGCGGTGCGCGCTCGCGCGGAGCCTAACTCGCCGTACTGGCCGTTCATCGACAACTGGTCGTCGGCGGCGTTCGGCCAGTGGGTCGTTGACGTGGGCGCGCTGCTGGACGACGAGCCGCTGAGCGATGCGCTGCGGCAGACGTTCCGCCGGGTCGTACGGTTCGAGCGGCGGTTCTGGGACGCGGTGTACGTCGGCGAGCAGTGGTAGTGACTATGTGGGGTTCTCGGCCGCTGGCCTTGACCCGGGCATGCGGCCCGCTCGTATTCGCTACCTGGGCCAGGCGACGCAAGCTGGATGGCCCTACACTAGGACCGGCCCGCCTGATCTGCGTTCTCCCGACCTCACGCGATACCATCAGACGGAACCGCCAGGCATGGCATGCAAGAGGTCTGGGGTTCGAATCCCCATAGCTCCGCTGCAAGCTCAAGACATTAAATTCGAACGTCCGCCGCACGGCGGCTTTCTTGTTTCGCGCATATGTATGATCGCCTGTTCAGGCGGGCGAGAGCGCAAATAAGCAGGTCAGAGCCGATCGGTGTGCCTGCTGGCTGGCCGGCCGGTCGGATTCCGGGCACTGACCGGGTTGTTCTGGGGCTACCCCGCACGGCTGCGGCGGCTCTCGGCAGCCGGGTTCAAGGTGCCCGACATGGGGGCGTGGCCCTGGCGCATGCGCCGGGTCGGCGCAATATGGTCCGGATCCTGCTCGATGTTGATACTCGATTTAATTCCAGCGCCTCGATCCGCCGGTGCCGGGCCACCGCCGGTCATATCCGGCGCCGTACCGCCGTTCGGTGGGCCTGACGGCTCTTGGCAGATAACCCAGCAGGCCACGCCGATCACGTCGATATGTGCGCGATGTCGTCCGGATCTGCATGCCGCGTTCCGGGCGGCGGGCTTTCGCAGATCAGTTGGCGCTGGCGTGCCACGCCTCATCCGACGGGAGGACGTCGACGACGCCCGACGACGCGTCAAGCATCTAACGGGACAGGACTACCGCCGCTGCCCGCCGCGCGTTCCCGAATTCGGCCTTATCGAGATCAAGCGCGGCAGCGCTGTTCTCCGCCGCGACGGCGCTGCCCGCGCCACGCTCTGGCTAGAGGCCCTCCGCGCGCGAGCGCCGAACCAGGGCCGCGAGCCCGATTTGCTCAGGTAGCTGATCCCCCGCTTCCGATTGTCCGGCGTCGGCCGGAAACCGTCGAGGGCGCTTCGCGTCACTGGCGCGATCGCCTTCGGCCACCCTCGACTGAACCCGGCCGAGGGTCGCCGGATCGGGGCAGCTATCGGGACGGGCAGGTGTGGCTGTCGCCAATGCTGGCGCGGCGGTGACCGATTGCGGGTCACAGGCGGGCGGGCCAGTGATGGCCTGGGTGCACGCGGGTGAGCAACTCGGCCAGCCTTGCGCGCTGTGTCGTGGTCATGTGCCGGATGGTAGCGTCGAAGTCGGCCTGGTCCTTCGGCCGGATGTTCCTGGCCTTGAACAGCAGGACCAGTTCGGGCGCCAGGTACGGGATGCCCTCTGGCGTGTGGTGAGTGATCCGGCTATAGGGGAACCGGATGCTCTCGTCGCGGCGGCAGATCCAGATGTCGCCGTCGTGCGGCTCCCTGAACACGTCAAGCAGGTAGTTGCCGGTGACCGGATCGCGCAGCCAAGTCTGATGCACTGCGGCCAGCTCGCCCGGCGTGGCGTCCTCCCAGATCCGGCCGTCGCCGACGGCGTCGAAGACGTACCTGGGAAAGCGGCTGCGGACTTCGGGGAAGCTCGCGGCCGGTATCGCGATCTCGATGTCCCCGTGCGAGCGGGTCTGCCTGCCGCGGAACAGATCCAGCGCCCAGCCCGCAACCACGCACCAGGGCGCGGCGGTCCCGGTCAGGCGGCGCGCGACGTCGCTCGGAGTCCAGCTGGATGACCACCTGGCGTCGAGGGCTGCGAGCTCCGTGGGAGACAACTCGACGCCACCGCCGGGCAAATCGCCGGTCACGGGAGGACCAGAGTTCGCATCGGGTCGTGTCGCTGAGACGCCACGCTCAAACCTACCTAGGATCGGCCGCATGCCCATCGGTTCCGATCAGACGCGCCTGATCGTGCTTCGCGGCAACTCTGGTGCCGGCAAGACCACGGTGGCCACAGAGCTGCGCGAGGCCTACGGCCGCGGACTGGCCTGGGTGTCGCAGGATCTCATCCGCCGGATCATCCTGAAGGAGAGGGATCGGCCGGGCGCGCCGAACATCGGGCTGATCGACCAGGTCGCCCGCTACTCGCTGAACCATGGTTACCACGTCGTGCTTGACGGCATCTTCTACGCGGACCGGTACGAGCTGATGCTGGCCGCTCTGAACCACGATCACTGCGGCGTCTCACGATTCTACTATCTGGACGTCTCCATGGACGAGAGCCTCCGCCGCCACGCGACCCGCCCGCAGGCAGCAGACTTCGGGCCGGACGACATGCGCCAGTGGCACCGGGCCGGGGATCTTCTCAGCACGGTCCGGGAGCAGGTCATCCCGGAGGCCAGCACCCTGCACCAGACGATCAGCACGATCCTTGCCGAGACCCGGCTTCTCCAAGCCCAAGCCTGCAGCCCGACAACAAGAGTGCCGGCAGCACCAGCAGCGACCATCGCTCGTCGGGCGGGCCGCGTCAGGATGGGCTTGAGTGACGACAGGTATTAGGACGCTCCCCATGGGCGAAACGGTTGGACGGCGCCGGCTGCGCGCTGGCATCGTTGCGGACATGCGACAGGACGACGTCTGGAACCACGAGACCGCACAGTCGTATGACACGCCCGGCATTGGCATGTTCGCGCCGCAGGTGCTCCGGCCCGCCGTTGACAGGCTGGCCGAACTGGCCGGTGACGGCCGCGCCCTGGAGCTCGCCATCGGCACCGGCCGCGTCGCTATCCCGCTGGCTGAGCGGGGCGTGCCGGTCACGGGAATCGATCTTTCCCGTCCGATGATCGAGCAGCCGCGTGCCAAGACGAGCGAGACGACCATCCCGGTCATTCACGGCGACATGGCAATCGCCCGGGCTCCGGGCACGTACACGCCCCGAGATCATCACCGTGGCGGGCGTGGAAGCTCACTGGGCCGCTTGCCTGGCAGGGGCCCCGGGTCGGTCAGGCCGGCGGGTGCCTGCCCGGCGCCGCCGTCTGGACAGCCGGGATTGGGCAGCCGGGGCTGAGGAGGAGGTCACCGCGTCCAGGGACACAGGCCGCAGGCCCATCGCCGCCAATAGGCGGGCCCGGCATGACTACACGATTCTCAAGACCTACGAGGCCGGGATAGTCCTGGCCGGTGACGAAGTGAAGTCCCTGCGGGCCGCCCACGCGTCGCTGGCCGGCGCGTTCGTTCAGGAGCACGACGGCGAGCTGATGCTCCACGGACTGCACATTCCCGAGCACGCGCACGGCCGCCACGTCGGCCGTGTCCTCGGCCAGCCCCGGCGGACCCGCAAGCTGCTCATGCACCGCAGCGAGATCGACAAGATCATCGCGAGGCTGGGCGACGCCGGCGTCACGCTGGTGCCGCTGTCGCTGTATTTCCAGGACGGCTGGGCGAAAGCAGAGATCGCCCTGGCGCGTGGCCGGCGGTCCTTCGACAAGCGGCAGGCAATCGCCCGGCGCGATGCCGGCCGGGAGATTGCCCGCGAGCTCAGCGACCGGCTACGCGGCCGGCGGCGATAGACCCGCTGGTGGAGCTGAGAGGCCGGAAGGACGGGCAACCGCCCGAACTGGCGAGCCTGGGAAGTCATGAGTTGCGGGCTCTTGCCCGGTGGCCTGCAACCCGGCTGCAACCCGGCTGCAACCTGGCTGCGGGCCGCGCAGCGGGCGACGCAGTAGCGGCCGGCGGAGCCGCGGCCCGGTCGCAGGACTGCGTGATGGCAGCAGGGCGCGGCGCAATGGCCGAGGACATGGGCGCCATGATCGGCGACGAGCATGGCCAGCGCCATGGCGCCAGCGGCGGCAAGCATTGCCCCCACGAGGATCCGGGCTGGTCGATGTGGAGGTGGAGCGGGACGCCGTCGTGCGCGGTCAGCCTGGGGCGCGCTGTCGGTGCGAGCAGGTCGTTGAGCCTGGCGGTGAGTTCGGCTGGATCCCGGGCTTCAAGACCGCTGCCACCTGTTCGTACCGGCATGCAGATGTCGGCCACCTCGAATCCCCCACGGGCGGATGCGGATCAGGCCGTCGCTGTCGTCCCACCATCCCTGTCGTGCACGTCCGCCAGGCTGACCTGCACGTGCCCGGCGGGTAGAAAGTAGTCAATTCTGTCCCGCCTCGCGTGAGCGCCAGTGTGTTGCCGGAAGCCCTGACAGCCGTATCGCGACGGATAAGCCGCCGATACCCCGCCGCCGCTCATGCCGCCGCTCACGGCGCCGCTCGCGGCGGCATGAGTAGCCCTGTTTGCCAGGCTCAGTGTTGTATGACAAACTCAATACATGAGTGCTGAGAGCAAGCTTCTAGGCGGGCCCGCTGGCCGGTTGCCGCGGACCGGGACCGGTCCGCCGGCAAAGCGCGCGGCGCGGGGCGGCCGCACGTCGTCGAGGGCTGGCAGTGCCGCAGGCGAGCCGGGCGGGACCGTTGTCATGCAGGCCCGCGTGGATGCCGGCTTTGCCGCCGAACTGCTTGAGCATGACGCGCCGGCGCTCGGACTAGAGGGCATATCGGCGCTGGTCCGCGAGGGCCTGCGGCTGCTGCATAAGCGCGCTCGGGAGATCGCCGCCGCAACAGAGTACGACCGCTTCTACCACGGGGGCCTTGCCCCGCTGCCCGATGCGGTGGTTCCTGCCGACGCTGACTGACTGTGGAGCCGTTGCGTGGCGAGGTGTGGGAGGCCCGCCTTCCTCACGTCGGCGAGCATCCGGTTGTTGTGCTGACCGTCAATGCGCTGATCGGTCGGCTGAGCGCTGTGACCGTAGCCGTCATAACGGGGGCTGAAGGTCCGTCGGGCACGCACGTGCCGATAGATCACGATGCCGGCGTTACCGGGCATGACGTCAGCTACATCAACGCGACCGATCTCCACACGGTGGCCAAGCCCCGGCTGCACAGATGGCGCGGTCTTCTGCACCCGGGAGAGATGAACCGGCTCGAGGACGCGATCCGTCTGCACCTGGGGCTGTAGACGACGACCCAGAGCCACCGACGACCCAGAGCCACACAGAGGCGAGCCATCCGACGAGCTGGGCAATCAGCGAGTAGGCGGCGGGTGGATGGATGGCGAGCAGGCGACCCCGGATGTGAGCAGGGAGCAAACGCAGGCCAGGAGACGTCATCGAAGTGCGGGAAAGTCGGGAGCAGCACCGGGAGCCAGACGCACAGCTCACCGCTAGCCCGTGGCCCCGAGGGATCGCCGAGTTGCGGTTATGGGACTCGATGATGAGGCGCGAGGCCCGCCACGCCGCCACGGCGATCCGGTAGCGGAGCGGCGGCCGCTGCCTCGGCGGCCGCTGCCTCGGCGGGCGCTGCAGGCGGAGCTTCTGCTGGAGTGATGGCGCGCCCTGCCAGGCTGCGCGTCAGGCGCATGTGCAGCAGGCTGAAGCTGACTTTGGCCCTTCCCTTCGATGCCGCTGCGGCTCGCGCGTTCGGGAGGGCTGCTGCCTCTCTGGTCGTCCCGGTCCCGGTTCCGGGGTCAGCCTGATCGGACTGCGGGTCGTGGCAAGAAGTGAGCCCGGTCACGCGGACAGTGACCGGGCCATTAGGCGACGATGCTGCCATCGGGACCGGGACTGATCTGAAGGCTAATCCTGGCCGAGTTCTTCGCCTGGATCCGCAGCCGGGAGCAGGCCGGCAAGGAGGCCCTGCTGTCGACCGGCCTGTTCCGCAACCGTTCCTCGAACCTCGCCTCCGCCAGGCGCCCAGCCCCCGCCGCTATGGGTCAGGCAGAACACGCCAGTGCGCTGTTCGGCGATCGGGTCACCAATCTGGCCATGCGCCGGCAGACCACCCGAGTCGGCTGGTTTCGCCACCCCGGAACTGTTCCGCGACAGCTTCAAGACCCGCTACGGCCCGATCGTCGCTGCCTACCAGGGCATCGCGGCGGACCCGGAGCGCGTCGCCGCGCTCGACCACGCTCTCGCCAACATGGCCCGCCGCCACGACCGCGGGGCTGCCTCAACCGTCATGGACTGGGAGTACTTGCTGCTGACCGCCCGCAGGCGATAGCCGCCGCTCAGCCGGGCTGCCCCACCGATGACCGCCAGCTGGCCACATGTGCGTTCTACAGCACGCCCACCTGCACGGGTCCGCCCGCGGGATCGACGTGCCGAGCCCATCGGCCGTCCAGCCGGATGCTGCGCCCCGGTACCAGGCGCGCGGGCGCGGAGGTGAGCAGTCGCCCGTCCTGCCGCACCTGCAGTCGCGCCCGGCCGGCAAAGGCACCGGACCGCAGCACGAACCGCCCGCCCGGCGGCTCCGGGCTGACCGGACTGATCCCGTTCGGTGAGATCCACCGGAGCGGCCCGGCCACCATCACGGGAACGGGCACGCGCCGGCCGCCCGCTTGACCAGCCATCGCCGCCTGCCTGCCGGGAGCCGCCTGCCTGCCGGGAGCCGCGGGCTGGCGCGCGGCAAGGTAGGCGGCGATGTGAGCAGCGGCGTGGCGGCCGCTGAGTGCCGCCACGTCGGCTGTCTCGGCGGCGTGGACGAGGTTGCCCGCCGCGAACATCCCCGGAACCGACGTGCTGAGCGCGGTGTCGACCGCCGGGCCCAGAGTGCCGGGATCAAGCGCGGCTCCGGCGAGCCTGGCCAGCTCATGATCGGGAATCCAGTCACCGGTGAATACCACGAGCTCGCACGGCACGCTCCGGACTGAACCGTCACGGTCATCACGCAGCAGGACCGCGGACACCTCGTCGCGGCCGGCGATCCCGGCAACAGCGGTCCCCGTCCAGACCGGCACTCGCCAGCGCAGCCGCGCGGCTAGCCGGAACGCCGCGAAACTCTGGTGCCGCGGCTGGTCGGTGACCAGCGCTGTCACCTCGGCGCCGGCGTGCAGCAGGGTCAGCATTGCCGAGAAGCTCACGTGCTCGGCGCCGACGATCACCGCGCGGCCGGCCAGCCGCTGCCCGTGCAGGTAGACCCGCTGCTGCAACTCGCCCGTTGTCATCACGCCGGCGGGCCGGCTGCCGGGCACTAGCCGTGCCGACCGCGGGCGCTCGCGGCAGCCGGTGGCGAGCAGCACGGCGCCCGCGTGCACGATCTGCACTCCCGCCGGACTGGTCAGTGTCGCGGTGATCGTGCCTGACTGCCGCTCCGGCGTCGCGCTGGCATCGGTCGCCGGCCAGCCGGTCGCCGGCCAGCCGGTCAGCGTCGTGCCGGTGCGCAGCGTGACTCCGGCCGCGCTCGCCGCACCGCGGTAATGCTGCGCGTAAGCCGGCCCGGTCATCAGCCGGTGCAGGTCGCGGATGCCGAACCCGGTGTGCGCGCAGTGCCGGGGGATACCGCCGGCCTGGTGCTCGCGGTCGACCACCAGCACATCCGCGACACCCAGCTTGCGCAATTCGATGGCCGCCGCAAGTCCGGCAGGCCCGGCTCCTGCGACGAGAACGTCGACATTCACGCCAGGACCCGCGCGTCCCGGCCGGCTCGCGCGCCGCCCGGCGCGCCCATCAGGCTCGCCACCCTCGCCGCGCAGAAGAATCCCTGGCATCGCCCGTTCGTCGCTCTCGTGCGCCGCCGCAGTCCGTCGAGGTCGGCCGGCGGCAGCGGGCTAGCCAGCGCGTCCCGGATCTCGCCCCGGCTCACCCGCTCGCAGTGGCAGACGATGTCGCCGTACGCGGGGTCGGCGGCGATTCTGGCGTCGTCCTGGTACGGTCGCCGGCCGGTCTGCCCGATGTACGGCAGCACCGGCGGCTTGCGCGGGCTGCCGTCGCGCTTCCGCAGTTCCAGGCCGGCGTCCGCGAGCTGCCCGACGACGTATTCGGCGATGCCGAGCGACGCCGTCAGCCCGGTGGAGCGGATCCCGCCGACGCACGCGTACCGCCGGCTCGCGTCGATCCGGATCTGGTAATCGCGGTGCTCGGTGGCCGCCCGCAGGCCGGCGTAGGTGGCAGTTACCTCCTCGCGCACCAGGTCAGGCATGATCTTCCGGCCCGCGGCGAGCAGCGAGGACAGACCGGTTCCGGTCGTTGCCGTGTCGCTGCGGTCGGGGACGTCCTGCGCCGTGGGCCCGAGCAGCACGTTCCCGTACACGGTCGGCGCGACCAGGACGCCCTTGGTCTGCGGCGTCGGCACCGGCAGCAGAATGGCGCCGACGAGCGGCCTGGCCAGCTTGTCGAAGACGATCAGCTCGCCTCGCCGGGGCGCAATCGTGAAGCCGCTGCCGCCGAGCATCGCATCGATGCGGTCGCTTTCCAGCCCGGCGGCGTTGACCAGCCAGCGGCAGCGCACGCTGCCGCTGCCCGTGCTGACCTCGTGCCAGCCGTCGGCGGCAGTTACCCCGAGCACAGGGGTCCGCAGCCGCAGCCTGACTCCGGCCCGCACCGCCTCGGTGGCATAAGCGAGCGGCGTGGTCCACGGGCAGATGATGCTCTCGTCCGGGATCTCCAGGGCGCCCAGCGCGCCAGCTGCCAGATGGGGCTCGCGGGCGTACAGCTCGGCAGCGGGAACGTACCGGATCGCCAGGTAGCCGTTGCGGCGCGCCTTGTCCTCGATCCCGGCGAACTCCGCATGCTGATCGGCCGACCAGGCGACGAGCAGCGCACCGGTTCGCTCCAGCGGGATGCCGGCCTGCTGCGCATAGTCGCGCAGCAATTCCGCGCCACGGCGGACGAGGCTGCTCTCCAGGCTGCCGGGCACGGCGTCGAAGCCGGTGTGCAGGATCGCGGTATTGGCCTTCGTGGTGCCGGTGCCGACATCGTTCCCGGCATCGGCGATGACGCAGTCGAGGTCGTAGCGCGCTAGCGTCCTGGCAATCGCGGTGCCCACCACGCCGGCCCCGACGATCAGCACGTCAGCGACCGGCTCCGGGGGCCTGCCGAGGGCCGTCATAACCCCGTTCCCGTGATGATGGTCATGGCCTTCTCGAACTGCGCGAGCCGGTGCGCCGCCTCGTCGGCGCTCATCGCGGGCACCACGACCCGCTGGACGCCGGCCGGCCCGACCGCTTGCGCCAGGGTAGCCGCAGCGCCCAGCCCGAGCCGGGCCAGGGCGGCGACTCCGAGTGCGGTCGCATCGGGCACCCGGCACACTTCCACCGGCACCTGCAGCAGGTCGGCCTGCGCCTGCAGGAGCACGGCGGACCTGGTCAGGCCGCCGTCCACGCGCAGGGTGGTCAGCGGCGCACCCAGGTCGCGGGTGACGGAGCGGGCCAGCAGCGCGACCGACGCGGCCAGCCCGTCGATTGCCGCCCGGATGAGATGGGCCCGGCTGGCGCCGAGCGTCAGGCCGAGGAAGGCGCCGCGGGCATCGGGGCGCCAGTGCGGTGCGCCCAGCCCGGCCAGGGCCGGCACGAAGGTGACCCCCCCGCTGTCGGGCACGCTCCCGCCGAGCGTGTCCAGCTCTCGCGGGTCGGTCAGGACGCCGGCCGAGATGAGCCAGTCGACGGCCGCGCCGGCCGTGTAGACCTGGCCGTCGAGGCAGTACGCGGTCGCCCCGGCCACCCGCCATGCCACCGACGCAGACAGCCCGGCCGATGACCTGGCTGGCCTGGACCCGGTCGATGCCAGCAGGAACGCGCCGGTGCCGTAGGTGCACTTGGCCTCGCCGGCCGTGAAGCAGCGCTCGGCGAGCAGTGCCGCCTGCTGATCCACGGCCAGGCCGGCTACCGGTATCGGGTGGCCGAACTGGCGGGTCTCGCCGGCGATGCCGGCGCAGTCCAGCACTGCCGGAAGGTCAGACAGGTCGAGGCCGAAGGCCTCGCACACCGCGGGTGACCATTCCACCGCGTCCAGGTCCAGCAGCATCGTGCGAGACGCGGTGGCCGCGTCGGTCACGAACTCCCCGGTCAGCCTGGCGAGCAGCCAGCTGTCGGTGGTGGTGACCGTGCCGTCGCGGGTCAGGTTTTCCCGCAGCCAGGTCATCTTCGGCGCGGCGAAATACGGATCCAGCGGCAGGCCGGTGATCTGGGTAAGCCGGCCGGAGTCAGCGCGCATGCGGGCGCAGATCGTCGCCGCTCGCCGGTCCTGCCAGCTGATGGCGCGGGTGAGGGGGCGGCCGGTGCCGCGGTCCCACGCCAGCACCGTCTCACCCTGGTTGGCGATGGCCAGCGCGCCGGCGGGCGCGCCGCCGGCCGCCCTGAGCGCCGCCTGCCCGGCGGCGAGCACCGAGGAGTAGAGCTCTTCCGGGTCGACCTCGACCGCGGCGCCGGCTGCCTGGTTGCGGACTGGCGCCTCGCCAGTCCCGAGCACCTGCTGCCCGGGACCGACGAGGAGCGCCTTGGTAGCCGAGGTTCCCTGGTCTATTGCCAGAATGTTCACGCAGGCGGACCGCCGGCCGGTGACGCCGGTGACGCCGATGACGCCGATGACGTGGTGTACGCGTCGAGCGCCGCCAGGCCGTGGGCGCCCTGCTCGGTGCGCATCGCGGCGGGCTCAAGCAGCCACTGGCCGAGGTAGAACAGCAAGCCCACGCCGAGCGCGCCGAGAACGTAGTACTGGGCGTCGCGGAAAGCGCTCGGGCCGATCAGCACGATCAGCTCGTAGGTCAGCCAGATCAGCGCGCCCGCGATGACCGGGATCTCGAACTTGCCGAGGGAGAAGTGCCCGGAGGTGCCGCGCCGGCGCCGGCCGGTGAACAGGTAGAGCAGCACGGTGCTGGCGTACAGCAGGGCCGGCATGATCGTGGAGGCGGTGAACAGAGTCTCCAGCGCGCCGGTGTGGGTGCGCAGGACGAGCGTGATGGCAGCGCCGATCACCGCGGCGAGTATCGTCGCCCAGGACGGGCCGCCGGTGGCCCTTGGCACCTGCTGCCAGAGCTGGTAGCCGGGCAGCCGCTTGTCCCTGGCCATCGACCAGATCAGCCGGCCGTTGGTGACCATGATGACCATGCCGCAGGCGAAGATAGAGATGCAGACGAAGATCAGGAAGATCTTCTGGACCGGCCCGCTCAGGACGTCCCGCACGATCAGCGCGACCGGCGCGGAGCTGGCGGTGGCCGCCTTGATCGAGCTCGTCGCGTAGCTCAGCGCGATCAGGAACGCCATGCCGACGGCTCCGGACAGCAACACGGCGCGCACCATCGCGCGCGGGATCGTGCGGTGCGGCTCGTGCGTTTCCTCGGCCAGGTTGCTGGCCGCCTCGAAGCCGACGATCGTGTACGCGCCGAGCAGCGTCGCCAGCATGAACGGTCCTAGCCAGCCGTAATAGCCGGCCGCGGGCACCACGCCGCTTGAACCCAGGTTGGACCAGTGGCCCTGGTGGCGGATCGCGGCGACCACGATCAGCAGCACGGTCAGTCCGACGATGCCGATCACCTCGGTGGCAACTGCGGTGTTGTTCACCCTGGTGGTGATGCGGGTGGACCAGATGATCAGGGCTGCCTGGATGGCCAGCACCACGATGGTCTCGAGCGCGGCGCTGGTCGGCGTGTAGGCTTCGCCGATCAGCGGCTGGAAGGCGACCTGGACCAGGCCGTAGTCGACCGACACCGTCACGATCGACAGGAAGGCGAACGACATCCAGCCAAGCCACCAGCCCACGTGCACGTTGGCCAGCCTGGAGGCCCACTGATAGGAGTATCCCGACAGCGGCACCCGGGCCGCGAGCGCGCCGTAGACGAGCGCGACCAGCGACTGCCCGGCGATCACGATGACCCAGGTCCAGATGGCGCGCGGACCGCCGGTGGTGAGCGCGAAACCGAACGTGGTGAAGATCCCGGTGGTGATGGAGATGAACGAGAACGCGACCGCGAACGACTCGAACTGCTTGAGCGAGCGGACGAACTGCTGCTTGTAGCCGAACTGGGGGAGCAGGGCGTCGTCATCGGGCTTGGGAATTTCGGGCATGGGGCGCATCACTTTCTCGGCCGCCGCTGATCGCCTGCGGCGCTGGATCCTGGCCGCTATCCGGCCGCGTTCAGGGACATGGGACTGCTCTCGGCGCACAGCACTGTGACGCCCGCGTTCTGGAGGGTGGCGATGGCGTCCTGGTCGTGGTCGTCGGTGACCACGGCGGTGATCTGGTCGAGCGCGCACACCCGGTGCACGGCGATCGTGCCGAGCTTGCTGGAGTCGGCCAGCACGTAACTCGACGCGGTGTGAGCGATGATCGTCCGCCGGATCACGACCTCCGGCGGGTAGTAGTCGGTCAGCCCGGCTTCGGGATGCACTCCGCCGGAGCCGAGGAAGGCCTTGTCGGCGTAGAACTCGCCGAAGAACGCTTCCGCGTGCGCCCCCGAGCAGGCGGCATCGCCCCGCCGCACGTGACCGCCGCACAGCATCAGGTCGACGTCGCCGCGCTCGGCCAGGGCCATGGCGGCCGGAACGGAGTTCGTGAGCACCCGGCCGCGAAAGTTCGCCGGGAGCGCCCTGGCGACCTCGAGCGCTGTCGTGCCGACGTCGATGACCACGGTGTCTTCCGGCTCGATGAGGCTCGCGGCGAGCGCGGCGACGGCGCGCTTACGGTCGGTGTTGCGGCGGCTGCGGGCGCTGAAACTGCCCTCGGTCGACCGGCCGGACGATCGGGTCGCGCCGCCGTACACCCGCTCCAGCAAGCCGTCAGAATGCAGCGCGCGCAGATCGCGCCTGATCGTCTCGACCGAAACGTCGAACTGCCGGGCAAGAGCCTCGGCCGACGCCGCGTCCTCCGCGCGGACCGCGGCGAGAATTGCCTGGCGACGCTGGCTTGGCAGCACTGGGTGACCTTTCCTGACCGTTGTTGCCTGATCTTGTATTACTTTCGTCGAGATCGTCAAGATGTGATGACCGGTTATTCGGGCGGAACGGTGCGTCGGGGCGCTCGATGGTCGATGGAGGGATCCTGGCTAGCGGACTTCCGGGAAACGGCGAGCAGGCTGCGGCAAGCGCTGCGCCGCAGCATCAGCCGAGAAGACTGCCAGGGCTATCCGCCGGCGCTCGCCGGCTCTGGCGGCCCGCCGCGAGTCGTAGCATTAAAGCATGCTCCTTTTGCTGATATGGCTGGCAATCGGCGGCCTGATCATCGGCGGGCTGGGGCGGCTGCTGGTGCCCGGGCCGAACCCGATCGGCCTGATCCGGACCGCGCTCGTTGGCCTCGCCGGGTCGTTCCTCGGCGGACTGGTCGCCCGTTATGCCCTCAGGCTGCACTACCGCTACTCGCTGCTGGCGGGATTCGTCCTCGCCGTGATCTTCGCGGCGATCATCGTCGCGGCAATCGACCGCCGCCCGTCGGCGAGACGGTAGAACGTAGCGAGACGGTGGAACGTCTCCCGTGGCTCAGCGGCTGATCAGTTCGTTTCACCTCGATCCCCAGCTTCCCGCAGCGACCTCGCGAGTTCCGCGCCGCTCCAGAGCTGGCCGTGGAAATTGGCCAGCATGGACCAGAACCGTCGCATGGTGGCCGCCGGTACCCGGATGCCGAGGTTCGCCAGGTCCCGCTCCAGGAACGTGGCGATGTACTCGTCACGCCACGCCTGCGAGACACGTTCGTCTCGGGCAAGGTACGAGCGAGGCAGGCCACCGCGAAGCCACAACCGGTCCATCGCATCCGCGCCCACGTCGCTGAGACGGAACCCGCCGAGTTCTAGCGTCGTGGCCCTACCTGCCAGGGACTCTGACGCCAGGCCAGTCAGTTCGGGTGAGGCGCTGCCGAGGACGAGGAACCGCCCAGGGCGCGGGTCTTCGTCGGCAAGAACCCGAAGCACCGGGAACAGGTCGCGCCTGCGTTGCGCCTCGTCCAGCACGACGGTCTCGTCGAGATCGGACAGGCTCAGGGTCGGCTCACCCAGCCTTGCGTCGTCGCGCGGTCTTCCAGGTCGAAGAGGTGCGCGGGATTGGGCTTGACGACATCGCGGGCCAGGGTTGACTTTCCTGCCTGGCGCGGACCGGTCAGCAGGACGACGGGCGCCTGTGCTAGCGCGTTCTGCAGCCGGTCTGTGTCGTGCGCACGCGGCAGCAAATTTCCTTCCGCGCCTTGAAATATTAACGTGCAAAGCTAGGATTTCAAGGTAATTCAGCCTGGATTATGACTACAGAGGGCGTCCTCCGCACACGCTCCCGCGGTCAGCAGCCGGCCTCGCTGGCTGGCGCGGCGGCCGTACTGCTCACGTTCGATGCTTGCTGCGTCGTGGCGAAGCTGCCGTCATGGGGATGGCCCAGGGCCCGAGAGATTCCGCGGGCCGCCGAGACAACTAGCTGAGCGCAGCGCCCGACTTTCGGGCCGTTGAGATCGTAGATCAACGAGGAGATGCTCACGCTCGCGATCGGCAGCCCGCGCGGCCCGAAGATGACCGCTGCGATGCAGCGGATGTTCGCCTCGTTCTCCTGCTCATCGAGCGCGTAGCCCAGGCCGCGTACCGCTTGCAGGTGCTGAATCAATGCCCCGGGCTTGGTGAACGTGCGCTCGGTCCGGGCGGGCAGCCCGGTTCGCGCCAGGGTGGCCCGGACCTCGTCGACGGGCGTGGCGGCAAGCATCGCCTTGCCGACCGCAGTGCAGTGCAGCGGTATCGTCAGGCCGACATGCGAGCGCATCTGGTAGGCCTTGCGGCCATCCAGCTTCGCCACGTACAGCATCTCGTCGCCGCGGCGCGTCGCCAGGTGGACGGTGTCGCCGGTTGCGTCCCGGAGCTCACGCAGGAACGGCGCCGCCTTCTGCACGAGGAACGAGGCGTCGTCCGCGCGAGCGGTGATCGCCAGCAGCCGGGCGCCGAGAAGGTAGCCGTGTTCCTCGTCCTCCTGTGCCCAGCCGACCTCGACAAGGCCGCGCAGGATCCGGTGGACTGTAGAGGTAGCCAGGCCGGTTGCCCGCGCTATCCGCGACACCTTGTTCTCCGTGGCAAGCACCTCGACGACGGAGACCAGCTTGCCGATCGCGCTGAGCCGTTCCCCGCTAGCAGGGTCGGCAATCGGCTCGAGTGCGGTCATCTCGCCATCCAGCCGCCGTCGACGACCAGGACCTGGCCATGAATGTAGCTCGCGGCAGGCGCGCACAAGAAAGCGACGGCGCCAGCTATGTCGGCGGGCCTTGCCCACCTGCCCGCCGGGATCCGCGCGCTGATCTCGGCATACCGCCGGGCATCTGCCCGCAGTGGTGCGGTGTTATCGGTCTCGACATAACCGGGTGCCACCGCGTTGACGTTCACGCCGAGCGCGGCCCACTCGTTGCACATGGCTTGGGTTAGTCCCACCAGGGCATGCTTGCTAGCCGCGTAGGAGGCGACATTGATACCGCCCTGGAACGACAGCAAGGACGCCACGTTCACGATCTTGCCGAAGCCGCGGGTGATCATGGCAGCCGCGAGCGGCCTGGTCAGTTCGAGCACCGCGTCCAGATTCACGGTGAGGACCTCGTGCCAGTCGGCGCAGTCGGCGCTGAGCAGCGGGCCGCGCCGGATGATCCCGGCATTGTTGATCACGATGTCTATCTTCGCATCGTCGGCCAGCCGCTGGGCAGTCTCGCGCACCGCGGAAAGGTCTGACATCTCGAGGCCGACAGCGCGCACCGCCGCGCCGGCGCGGCGTGCCTCGTCGGCGACATCCGCCAGCGCTCCGGCAGTGCGTCCGCACAGCACCAGGTCCGCGCCGCAGTGCGCGAGCGTGACAGCGATCTCCCGGCCGATGCCCGTCCTTGCGCCGGTGACCAGCGCGGTCGTGCCGGACAGCCCGAACTGGTCGGTCAGCCAGGAATTCATCGCAGGCCCCGGGTCTCGACCAGATCCATGTCGTTGTAGGCGAGGTTCTCGCCGCCGGTTGACCACACGAATCGGTACGGCGCGGTTCCCGCGCCGGTGTGGATCGACCATGGCGGGCTGATGACGGCCTGGCGGTCAGCGACGATCAGGCTGCGGGTGGCATCCGGACGGCCGCACAGATGGACCACCCTGGCATCGTCGGGGAGGCCGAAGTACAGGTAAATCTCGGTGCGCCGCTCGTGCGTGTGGCATGGCATGGTGTTCCACACGCTGCCCTCGGCCAGCGTCGTGATGCCGACCGCTAGCTCGCACGAGGCAATGCCGTCTTCGTGCACGTACTTGCGCAGGGTCCGGGCGCTTGCTACCGCAGCGTCGCCGATCTCGTGCGTCTCAGCCGCCGCGCGGGTACCGAGGCTGGCCGGCAGTGACTGGTGCGCGGGCGCCGAGACGAAGTAGAACGTCGCGTCACCCGCGAACTCCACGGACTGGCTTCCCTTGCCGACGTAGAGGATGTCCTCGGCGTGCATCGGCTGCTTCGTGCCGTCCACCGTCACGGCGCCCGTCCCGTCCAGGCAGACGATCGCCATTTCGCGGCGATCACAGAAGTGCTCGCAGCGCAGCTCGGCCGGCGCAGGCAGCCGGATCGCCCCGTGCGCCGGGACCGCTCCGCCGATAACCAGCCGGTCATGAAACGACATTGCCATCCGGACCTGCCCCGGCACGAACAGATCGGCGACGACGAATCGCTCGCGCAGCTCGGCCGGGGTCAGGTGCGGCACTTCGTCGGGATGAGTGGAGTAGCGAACGTCCATCGCACACAAGCCTTCTTTCCGTACAGCGGAATGGTCTTGCAGTCAGCCGGGATGAAATCGTATTGTGCCACGCAAAGCTACGACCTGGAAGGTGACGACGAGGTGGCGAAGCAAGCCTCAGCTGGTGCCGACGGCAGAACGGCTCATGCGCTTGGCCGGGACGGTGCGATCAGGGACTGGCTTGTCAGTCCCGCATGGGGCTCACCATGCGACGATCTGGACGCTTTCCTGGCCGCAGACGGATCGCCGTGGGGGGACGACGGGCGCTGGACCCTGACTCAGGGGCCTGAGGTCGCCCCGCTGAAAGGGCGGATCTACCAGCGGCGGCCGCTCGTGGTTGACCAGACGCTGCCTGCGCTGGCCGAAGGCGGCCCGGTGACCTGGGTCGCGCCCGGCGGATCGCGGACCGACTCGGGCGCCTGGCGCAGGTTCTACGCACAGCCAGACGGGTTGATCGACTGGAGCGAGTTCTGCTTCCTTCCCGAGTACCGGCACGCTGTGGCAGGTGCAGTGATCGAGGTCGACCAGCCGGAGTGGCGGACCGTCGAAGTGGGCTCGACCGGCCCCATCGCGCTGTGGCTCGGCGGAGATCTGGTAGCCACGTTCACCGACGTTTCCTATATGGAGCCGGTGACCAATACCATCCGGGTTCGGCTGCGGTCCGGGGAAACGCCGCTGCTGATCGCGACCTGGCAGGTCGGTTTCCGCGAGGTGCGGCACGTCGCCAGGGTTGCCATCGACGGCCTTCCGGTACGGGTCGTCATCCCCTCGCCCGGCGCGGACGAGCAGGCGAGTGCCGTGGCGGAAGGAGTGCTCGAAGCCATTGCCCTGGATTCCTGGGCGGTGACAGCAGGCGCGGCCGGCCTGTCCGGCCCCGCCGGTGTCGCCCTGCAGGTCGCGATTCCCGACTGCCCGGCCCAGACCCTCGTCATGGCCGACGGCCGGGCCGTGCTGCCGCTCACCGCGGGGACGCGGAACGCTGATGACGGTTCTGCATCGATGCTGAGCACCGGCGAGACGACCCTCACCGTCCGCGTCGACGACCAGCGCTGCCCGGTCTTCCGCGAGCTGACGGTTGCCGTGCTTCCGCAGCAGGTTCGCAGTCAGCCGGCCGGCGAGGATTCAGTGGTCTGGCAGCGCGAGGTCCTGGAACACGCTGCGACGGCAGCGCCCAGCGTGGCCAGGGCCCTGGCGGCCTCGGCACTGGCAACGCGCCCGGCCCTGGAACCCCCCGACCTGCGCCAGGCCCTGTTCATGCTGCGCAACCGGGCCGACTGCGCTGACTTCGAGGCAGTAGGCCTGCTGAACCTGTGGCACGCGCTGCCGGCCCCGGAGGACTGGCCGGCCGCCACGCGAGACGAGGTCAAGGATGCGCTGCTGGGCTTCAAGTACTGGATCGACCAGCCTGGCCTGGACGCGATGTGCTACTTCACCGAGAACCACCAGCTCGTCTTCCACACTGCTGAGCTGTTGGCAGGCCAGGCCTTTCCCGGCGAGATGTTCCGGAATACCGGCTGGAGCGGTGCTCAGCACGCCCGGCACGGCCGGGAGATGGGACTGCAGTGGATCCGGGCGAAGCTGGCTGGCGGGTTCAGCGAGTTCGACTCGAACGCCTACCTTGCCATCGACACGCTGGCCCTCACGTCCCTCGTCGAGCTGGCGGCAGACGAGGAGGTACGCGCCGGCGCGGAAGCCTTGCTCGACAAGCTGCTCTTCACGCTGGCCGCGAACTCCTGGCACGGGATCCACGGCGCAGCGCACGGCCGGTCGTACGCCCAGACGCTCCGCTCGTCTCGTTTCGAGGAGACTGCGCCGATCATGTGGGGCTTGTGGGGTACCGGCGCGCTCAACCGGGCCATCTTGCCCGCGACGTGCCTTGTCCGGGCTCGGCGCTACAGGCTGCCGGCCCTGATCAGGTCGGTAGCCACCGGCTTCGACGAGCCGTGGTGGGGACGGCAGGTCTACCAGGGCCAGTACGCATTCACGCGCGACCTGCTGAGCCGGTCCTACGGGTCGGACCTGCGGGTCTGGAAGACCGCGCACGCGATGCTGTCTTCAGTCCAGGATTACCGCGCCGGGCTTCCCGGACTTCAGGAGCACAGCTTCGGTGCGACGCTCGCGCCTGAGGTACAGGTATTCGCCACCTACCCGGGGTCCAGTTCAGATTCGCCCAGCGCCCGGCCGAATGCCTGGGCCGGGCAGCGCGTACTGCCCCGCGCGCGCCAGGACCGGGACACTGTGCTCGCCAGCTACCCGGGAGCCAGGGAACTGCCGACGCACGTGTGGTTCCCGGCGCCGCTCATGGACGAGACCACCCGTAATGGCTCGTGGCTTGCCGGGCGCGTCGGTCGCGGCTACGTCGCGATCGCCTGTGCCGGCGGGCTGGCCGCGGTGGAGACCGGCAGCACCGCGCACCAAGAGTGGCTGCCGGTAGGCAACGGCACGGCTTTCGTTACCACCGTCGGCAGCGCCGGCCAGGACGGGTCATTCGAAGCATTCGTCAGCGCCCTGGCCGAACCGGGCTTCGGAGCCGGTCCCGACGCAACGGGTGTCACCGTCACCACCAGAGACGGGCGACGGCTTGCTCTCACCGGCAGCCGGTCGTTCACGGTGGACGGCATACCGCCGGATGTCGGCCCGGACGGTCGGCCCGACGTCAGCGTGCACCTCGACAATCCCGCGTGCACGATGCTGCTCGGAGCGGACTCCCTCGATGCCAGCTACCAAGGGCACCGCATGGTGCTAGATATCGCGCGCGTCCGGCGCGGGCAGGCAGCGGAGGTATCCGGCCGTGCCTGCTGAGGACCTGAGTTCGGCGCTGCTGGCCGAGCCGCCACGGGCGCCGCTGGCTGCGGTCACCGCTGCCGGGCTGACCGCGCTTGGCGCCAGCCTTGCGCACCGCACCTGGGCCGATGGCCTGCATCGCTGGTTCTGGGGCGAGGGCGTCGCGCTGGCTGGTCTCGCCGCCTTCGGCCTCGCCGCGGGCAGCGGGGACGACAAGCTCGTGCACGCCTGGATTGGCGAGCACCTGACGCCCGAGCCCGAGATCGCGCACGTCAACGACGTCGCGCCGGCCGCGGCCGCAGTGGCCGTCGGCTTCGGGCCGCAGCTGCGGCCGTACGCCGACTGGGTCGCGCGCGCGCGCAGGTCGCCGTCGGGCGCGCTCGAGCACTGGCCCGGCGGCCTGTGGGCCGACACGACGTTCATGGCGGGCGCCTTCCTGGCCCGCCTCGGCCGGGCCACCGGCGACGCCGGATTTATCGAGGAGGCCGGGCGGCAGTTCATCATGCACGCCCGGGTACTGCAGGATGACCGGAACGGGCTCTTCGCGCACGGCTCGCATCACGGTGAGACCATTTGGTGCTTCTGGGGCCGGGCTAACGCCTGGGCAGCCCTGGCGGCGGTCGAGTTCCTGCAGGCCAGTGCCGGGCTGGCGGTGACCGGCGCCGAGGAGGTCAGCCAGCGACTGGAGCGCCAGCTCACCGCCCTGACCGCGTACCAGCCCGACCATGGCGTGTGGGATGTGCTGGTCGACGGACAGCCAGAGACAGCCGGCCTCGCGGAGACGTCGGCCGCCGCCGGGCTGGCGGCGGCCATGCTCAGGGCGGCCGCGCTGGATCCTGGCCGGTTCGACCGCGTGCGCGAGGCCGGCTGGCTGGCGCTGCGTGGCGCGCTCGGCTACGTCGACGAGCGCGGCTACCTGACCAGGGTGAGCGCGGGCACCATCCTGCAGCTGATTCCCTTCGGTTACAGCGTGATCAGATCAGACCGGCCGCAGCCGTGGGGGCAGGGACTGGCCCTGCTGGCCATCGCCGCTGCCGTTGACGCGCTCACCGGGGCCCACCGATGAGCGCGGCCGACCCCATGATCTTGTGCATCGGCGAGGCGCTGATCACCCTCTCGCCGGCTGACGGCGAGCCCTTGGAGAGCGCTGGCACCCTTCAGGTTTCCGCTGGCGGAGCCGAATTCAACGTGGCCGTCCAGCTGGCCCGGCTGGGCCTGGCCGCCAGGTTCGCCGGGATGGTGGGAGCGGATCCATGGGGTCGCAAGCTGCTCGCCGTTCTCGACAGCGAGGGCGTCGATACCTCCAGCCTGCTCGCCGATCCGCGACGGCCGACCGGGTGCTACCTGAAGGAGCTGAAGCCGGAAGAGGCGACGGTGTACTACTACCGCGCTCGCTCGGCCGCGAGCGCCTTCGGGCAGCTTCCGGACGGAGCGCACGAAGGGGTGACGCATGTCCACCTGAGCGGCATCACCCCGGCGCTCTCGGCGGCCTGTGCCAGGCTTGTCCGCGCCGAGCTGGACCAGGCCGGATCACGCACGACCTCGTTCGACATCAACTACCGGCCGGGCTTGTGGAGCCCGCAGCGAGCTGGCTCGGTGCTGCTCGACCTTGCCAGCAGGGCCAGCTACGTATTCGTCGGCCTGGACGAAGCACGTCAGCTCTGGGGCTGCACGACAGCCGGCGAGATCCGGCAGCTCTTTCCCCGGTCAGCCGAGCTGGTCGTCAAGGACGGCCCGCGTCAGGCCGTCGCTTTCGGCGCCGCCGGGAGCGCGATCGCCCTGCCAGACGCGGTGGAAGTCGTCGACGTGATCGGTGCCGGCGACGCGTTCGCTGCGGGCTACCTGGCCAGCCGACTCCGCGGGGGCGGACTCGAGTCGGGGCTGCGAGCCGGCCATGCCGTGGCGGCCGCGGTGATCGCGAGTTCAACCGACCACGGCTGCCGCGCTCAGATAGCCGTGCTTGCGCCGATGCTCGCGGAGGCTCCCGATGCCGGCTGACATGCAGGCCGGGCTGCGCGACCGGCTCCGGCGCGCGAAGGTACTTCCGGTGCTGCGGGCCGGCTCGGCCGCGGAGGCGATCGCACAGGTGCAGCGCTGCGCGGGTGCCGGGCTCGACGTGATCGAGCTGACGACGACCATTGCCGGCTGGCCGGCTGTGCTTGCCGAGGCACGCGGCAGTTTCCCCGGCCGGTTGTTCGGCGTCGGGACAGTGCTGACCGCCACCGATGCCGCGACCGCCCTGGCGGGCGGGGCGGACTTCCTGGTCAGCCCCTGCCCGGCGCCAGCGGTACGGCGGCTGGCAGCGGGACGGCTGCCATTCATCGAGGGCGGCATGACGGTCGGCGAGGTGCTTGCCGCTTCCCGGCGCGGCATCGCCAAGCTGTTTCCCGCGCACGTCGGCGGCCCGCAGTTCCTCCGCTCAGTACTAACGCTCAGTCCTGGCGCTCCCATCATCCCCACTGGCGGCATCGCGCTGGCCGATGCAGCCGACTGGCTCGCCGCTGGCGCTCTCGCGGTCGGCGTCGGGCGGGACCTGCTAGCTGAACCAGATCTTCCGACAGCAATCCGGAATCTCATCGAAGGAGATGCACCATGAGACCCCCAACCATGAACAGGGCGGGCTACTGGCGCCCGCTGGCCGTCGGCGGCGTCCTGTTGTCCCTGCTGGCTGCCGCATGCGGCGCCAGCACCCCGGCGTCCTCCGGCAAGTTTGCCGGCCAGTCGATCACCTACCTGTACTTCACCAACGGCCCGGACCTGCAGGCGACCAAGACCCTCATCGCAAAGTTCGAGAAGCAGACCGGGGGTACCGTCACGCTGGACACCGTCCCGTACACCGACCTGGACCAGGAGATCCAGGCCCAGCTGAGCGCGGGCAAGCCGCCCGCGGTGGTCCAGACGACCGAGCCCCAGCTCTACGCATCCCAGCTCATCAACCTTGGCGCGGCTCTCGGTCCGTCCTGGGTGCACAGCCTGAACCCGAACCTGATGGCCTCGGTCGCGTACAAGGGCGGCTACATCGGGCTGCCGAACCAGCTGACCGTGATGGGTGCGTTCGTCAACGTCGGCATGTTCCAGAAGGCCGGCGTGCCGATCCCGACGGTGAGCTCGAAGTGGACCTGGTCCCAGCTCATCGCCGCTGCCGAGAAAGTGCAGGCCGCCAATCACACGACATTTGCCCTGGCCATCGACCACTCCGGGGACCGGGTGGCGAACGTGTTCGCTCAGTACGGGACGTTCCTGTTCGGCAGTGACGGACATGGCGCACTCGCTACCCCGGCCGCGACCAGCGCCATGAGCACGCTCGCGGGTCTCATCTCGCATAACAAGATCTCGAAGGCCTCCTGGATCGCCGGCGGCGAGAATTACGTGGCGGGCGACACCGAGTTTCTCGGCCAGCAGGCCCCGGTCCTGCTGTCGGGCAGCTGGGAAGTCGCGGCGTTCGCCAGCTCAGCCTCATTCAAGTGGACCGCGGTGCCCAACCCCTGCGATGTCAACTGCGGCGGCGGGTCTGGTGGCAACTACATGGTTGCGTTCAGGAAGTCGAATGATCCGGCGCTTGCCGAGGCGTTCATCAAGTTCATGAGCGAGCCGGTGAACCAGGCTTACATGAGCGTGCAGTCTGACACCATTCCGTCGGCCGCGTCGCTCGCTGCGCCGGGCAGCATCAAGTACCCGGCGACTGTGGCGACCAGCATGGATGTCTTCAACAAGGCGGCGACGCTGATGCCCGCGGGGTTCAGCCTGTCCGAGGCAAACCCCGGCTATACGGCCGCAAGCCTGGCCCTGATGAACGAGCTGACCGATGTGGTGGCCGGGAAGGCCTCGGTGGCGCAGGCCGTCGCGGCAACTGAGGCGGCAGCTGCTGCCGCTAACGGCAAGAGCTGAACTGCCGCAGGTGAGCGCGCAGTGCAAGGACTAACAGCACCATCAGCGATCCCCGGCCGGCGCCAGGCGCGCCGGCCGGGGCGCCCGCCCAGGGCCCGCCTTGCCCCGTACTTGTTCATCCTGCCTAACCTCGTCGCGGTCGGCTTGTTCAGCATCTGGCCGATGCTCAACGGGGTGAGGGAGAGCTTCTATAGCTTGGTGGAAGGGCAATCGTCAAGCTTCAACGGGCTGTCCAACTACCACGCGCTGGTGACCGACGCGGAGTTCTGGTCGGCGGTGCGCAACACGCTCGAATTCGTCGTCGGGTACGTCGGCTGCACGCTGGTGCTGGCCACCGCGCTGGCGTTGCTGCTGAATGCGCAGCGGTGGGCCCGCGGCCTGTTCCGTGCGTCGGTGTACGTCCCCGTTCTCATCTCGCCGGTCGTGGTCGGCATCCTGTGGAACTGGCTGCTGCAGCCGAACTCCGGTGTGATCGACGCCCTCCTCGCCAAGCTGGGCCTCGGCCAGCCGGGCTGGCTGGTGGAGCCACATCTGGCCATGCTCGCCGTGATCTTCGTGGAACTCTGGGCGACGCTGGGCTTCTATGCGCTCATCATTCTGGGCGGCCTGCAGGCGATCGATCCAAGCCTGTTCGAAGCCGCGCGAGTGGACGGTGCCTCAGAATGGCGTCAGATCCGCAAGATCACCTTGCCTAGCTTGCGGCCCACGCTGCTGATCGTGCTCATCCTGAGCACGATCACCGGATTCCAGGCCTTTGAGTTCCTGTGGACGCTCACCGGCGGCGGCCCGGTGGGGGCGACCACATTGATCATCCAGTACATCTACGATCACTCGTTCGTCCCGCCGATCAACTTCGGCCTCGCGACGGCCGCGAGCGTGCTGCTCTTCCTGGTGCTGCTGGTGCTCACCCTGGTGAACTTCGTCATCGGCAGAAGAAGAGGTGCGGCATGACCGCCGCTGGCATCAAGCCCGCCGCGACCTGGACCTCGCTCGGCGGCAGGCGGCGCCCGCCTGGCACCTGGGCGATCGTCAGGACCGCCTTGCTCATCGGCTCCGGCCTAATGTCGGTGACCCCGATCATCTGGATCGGGATCGGCTCCTTCAAGACGCTGACGCAACTGCTCGGTCAGCCCTTGTCACTGCCGACCTCGCTCAGCTTCGCCAACTACACCGGCGGTTTCGAGCAGTTCGATTTCCTGACCTACTTCAGGAACAGCCTGATCGTGACCGTCTGCGCCACCCTGCTGACGCTGGCGCTGAGCGCGACAGCCGGCTACGCGCTGGCGAAGTACAACTTCCGCGGGCGCAATGTGCTGTTCATCGTGGTGCTGGCCACGATCATGATTCCGGTCCAGGTCATCCTGGTCCCGATTTACCAGGTCGTAGTCGACCTGCACTTGGTCAATTCGCTGCTCGGGCTCATCATCCCGCCGGCGGCAACCCCGACGGGCGTGTTCCTGATGCGCCAGTATTTCCTGTCGGTGCCCGACGAGCTTATCGAGGCGGCCCGGATCGACGGCTCCGGCGAGTTCCGGACGTTCATCCGGGTGGTCCTGCCGAATGGCAAGCCGGCCCTGATCGTGCTGGCCATCATCAGCGTCGGCTGGCGCTGGAACGATTTCATCTGGCCCCTCATCGTGGCTCAGTCGCCGAACGTCTACACCCTGCCGGTCGCGCTCGGCCTGCTGAGCGGCGAACAGGCCGTGCCGTACAACTTCATCCTGGCAATGGTGTTCGCCAGCATGATCCCTGTACTGATCATGTTCTTGTTCCTGCAGCGGCACATCGTCCGGGGCATCGCGATGACGGGCCTTAAGTAGCCGCGGGACACCGGACCAGGACGAGGAGCCAGTCTTCGATGCCGGATGAAGCACTGTTGCCTGAGGCGCGGGCGAGTGCCATCGCGCGGATGTCGGATGCGCAGGAGGTTGACATCCTCGTCGTCGACGGCGGCATCGTCGGCGCCGGCGCGGCGCTTGACGCAGTGACCCGCGGGCTGTCCACGGCGATCGTCGAGGCGCGCGACTGGGCCAGCGGCACCTCCAGCCAGTCCAGCAAGCTGATCCACGGCGGCCTGCGATACCTGGAGATGCTTGACTTCGCGCTGGTCCGCGAAGCCCTGCACGAGCGCGGCTTGCTGCTGCAGCGCATAGCGCCGCATCTGATCCGGCCGGTGCAGTTCCTGTACCCGCTGCGGCACCGGGTGTTCGAGCGGCTCTACGTTGCGGCCGGGATGATGCTGTACGACACGATGGGGGTGTCAGCCGGCCACACCAGGGGCCTGCCGCGGCACCGGCACCTGACCCGCCGCGCCGCGCTGCGGGCCGCGCCCGCGCTCAGGAGATCCGCGCTGGTCGGCGGCATCCAGTACTGGGACGCCGAGGTCGATGACGCCAGGTACACCATGACCGTGGTCAGGACCGCGGCGTCGTACGGCGCGCTGGCCGCCAGCCGCGTCAAGGTGATCGGCTTCGATCGACAGGGTGCCGCGGTCACTGGCGCGCGGCTCGTTGACACCGAGACCGGCCGGCAATTCCGCGTGCGCGCCAGGGAGATCATCAACGCGACCGGCGTCTGGACGGGCGACGCCCACCGGCTGGCCGGCACGCGCGGCCAGGTCCAGGTGCGGGCTTCCAAGGGAGTCCACCTCGTCGTGCCTGCAGACCGGCTGGACTCATCCACGGGCCTTATCCTGCGGACCGAGGAGTCGGTGCTCTTCGTGATTCCGTGGGGACGGCACTGGATCATCGGCACCACCGACACCGACTGGCCGCTGGATGGCGCACACCCGGTCGCGCGCCCAGGCGATGTCGACTACCTGCTCGATCACCTCAACGCCGTACTGGCCACACCGATTTGCCAGGCGGACATCGAAGGCGCGTACGCCGGCCTGCGGCCGCTGCTGTCCGGGGAATCGGACTCCACGTCGAGGCTGTCCCGCCGACACGTCGTCAGCCACCCCGTGGCCGGTCTCGTTGTCATCGCCGGGGGTAGATACACCACCTATCGCGTCATGGCCGCTGATGCCGTCGACGAGGCCACCCGGCGCTTCGGCGCGCGCGTGGCACCATCGTGCACCGACCGCGTCCCGCTCACCGGCGCGGAGGGCTATCAGGCGCTCTGGAATCAGCGGCATCGCCTGGCTGCGGCTGCCGGACAGCACGTAGCGCGCATCGAGCATCTGCTCGGCCGCTACGGATCGCTGACACCCGACCTGCTTCACCTGCTCAGCGAAGATCCTTCGCTGGCGGAACCGCTCCCAGGCGGCGAGGACTACCTGGCAGCGGAGGTGGTCTACGCAGTGACCCACGAAGGGGGCTCGCCACCTGGACGACGTACTTGCCCGCCGCACCAGGATCGCCATCGAGTCGCGGGACCAGGGCGTAGCCGCGGCACCGATTGCCGCCGCGCTGATGGCGGTGCCGCTGGGCTGGGATGAGGACCAGCAGGCCAGCGAGGTCGCAGACTACCTCGCCAGCGTGCGGGCGGAACGGCAGTCCAGGGACCAGCCCGCTGCCGCGGCGGCCGGCGCCGTCAGGCCGGACGGTACCGGCAACATCATCCCGGTCGCCTGATCTCTCGCACGGTGCGCTGCGGCCCGCCATCCGGCAGCGCGGGCAGGTAGATGCGGAACGTCGTGCCGCGGCGTTCGGCGGAGTCGACCTCGATAGTGCCGCCGACGTCGGCGATGACGTTGCCGGCAGCCCACAACCCGAGGCCGGTACCTCGTCCCGGACGCTTGGTGGTGAAGAACCGCTCGAAGATCTTCGCGCGGACATCGGGGGTCATGCCTATCCCGGTGTCGGAGACGACGAGCTCGACGTACCGTCCTGGCCACATGCCCGGATGCAGGCGCGCCCGCTCAGCGTCGAAGTCAACGGCGCCGGTCCTGATGGTCAGGGTCCCGCCCGCCGGCATGGCGTCGCGGGCGTTGACGGCCAGGTTCAGCAGCGCTTGCTCCAGCTGGCCACGGTCCGCCCGGACCGCTGGCAGCGCCGCGGCGCTCGGCTCGAAGGCCACTCGGACATGGCGGCCCATGCTGACTGTCAGCAGCGCCTTGGTGCGGCTGATCAGGTCGTTGAGGTCGACGTCCTCGAGTATCGGCTGGCGCCGACGGCTGAAGCGGAGCAGTTCCCCGCACAGATCGACGCCCCGCTCGGCTGCGTAACGGATCTCTTCCAGGACGCTCCTCAGCTCCGGATCCTTGTCGTCGTCGGAGAAGTCTTCGCCCATCTCGGCGTAGCCGACGATGACCCCTAGCACATTCCTGAACTCATGAGTGATGCTGCTCGTCAGCTGGCCCACGGCCTGGAAGCGCTCGGCCTGCCGCAGCTCGGTCTCCAGCTGGCGGCGATCCCGCGCTAGCTGAGCTAGCTGGCCGGAGCGCTGCCGGACTCGCTGCAAGAACTCGACACGCTCCCTGGTCCGGCGTGCTGCCTCTGCTGCCTCAATGGGCGCTGCTGGCTGCCGTCGGCCGGGCACGCGCTGGCCCAGCGCTTCCAGCCGATGACGTTGCCGGACGTGCGCGGTGACATCGGTGCCGTACAGGAGCACCCCGCTGACGTCGCCGGCCGTGTCCCGTACCGGCTGGCAGACAATGTCCGCGAAGACCTGCTCGGGCTCGCGGCCCGGCGCCTGCACCCATACCTCAGACTCGCGGTCGGTGAGCACCTGACCGCCGCGAGCCGCACGCTCGGCCATCTCCCGGCGTTGCCCGGCTAGTTCAGGCACGTCACGCAACGCAAGGCCGGTAAGGTCGCGCCCGCCCGCGTAGCGCCGGTACTGATCATTGGCGAACTCGAAGATCAGATCGGGCCCGGCAACGTAGGCTACGGCCGCGGGCAACTGCCGCAAGAGCTCGCGCAGCAGCGCGGGGCCCGGCAGCCTATCGCCCCGACCGTGGCCGGTAACTGGATCAGCCAACAGGCCCCGCCCCTTGGATCACCGACAGGCCCGGTCCTCAAGCTAGCCCCACCCCCGCTCAATCAGGATAGCCACCGCCTGATGACAGGCCGCGCCGCGGGCGAGGCTGCGTGATCGTTGTGAGTCTTCTGCTGCTATAGCGACAGATAGTTCACTTCGATCCGCGGGCTGCAGCTGCTGCTGCGCCGGAGCGCAGCCGCACAGCCGTCCGCGGTTGTGCCGGCCCTTGCCGGACGGCCTATGCTCGGTAGTTCGAGGGGGGAACGGCCAGGCGACGGCTCTGGCTATTGATCATGAGCGTGACCAGCGACTACGGTACGCGCTTGCGCGGACGGCGCCGTGAATGCGCCATCCTCGATGACGTGCTGGCCAAGGCCCGGTCCGGCACCAGCGGCGTCCTGGTGATCCGCGGCGAACCGGGGATCGGCAAGACCGCGCTGCTGGACTATGCGGCCGGCAGCGCTCGAGACTTCCGGGTTGCCCAGGTCTGCGGCGTTGAGTCCGAAGCCGAGCTGCCGTTCGCCGGATTGCACATGCTGCTGGCACCGATGCTGGGCAGGCTTGAGCACCTGCCCCGGCCGCAGCGCGAGGCGCTGGCCGTGGCCCTCGGCGCGCGGGACGGGCATGTGCCGGATCGGCTGCTCGTCGGGCTTGCGGTGCTGAGCCTGCTGGCCGACCTTGCCGATGAGCAGCCGCTGCTGTGCCTGGTCGATGACACCGAGTGGCTCGATCAGTCGTCGCGGCAGGCACTGGCATTTGCGGCGCGGCGGCTGCTGGCCGACCGCGTGGCCGTGATCTTCGGCGTGCGGGCCGTCACCGAGGTCGCCGAGCTGGCTGGCCTGCCGGAGCTCACGGTGTCAAGGCTGAGCGACCCGGACGCTCGCGCCCTGCTCGCCTCGGTCGTGCACGGGCGGCTCGACCCGTCGGTGGAAAACCGTATCATCGCCGAGACGCGCGGCAATCCGCTGGCGATCCGGCGGCTGCCGCGCTGGCTGAGCCCGGCCGACCTGGCCGGCGGCTTCGGCCTTCCGGCCGCCCGCCCGGCTCCTGACCGTGTCGAGAACAGCTTCGGCCGGCAGTTTCAGGCCCTTCCGGACAGCACCCGCCAGCTCCTGCTCACCGCCGCGGCCGAGCCGACCGGTGATGCGAGCTTGCTGTGGCGTGCCGCGGCCCTGCAAGGAATCGGAACGGACGCGGCCGCGCCGGCCGAGGAGGGGGAACTGGTCGAGGTCGGTGCACGAGTGCAGTTCCGTCATCCGCTGGTCCGCTCGGCGATTTACCGGGTCGCCACGCCAGCCGAGCGCCGGGCGGTGCACCAGGCGCTCGCGCAGGCCACTGATCCGCACGTCGACCCGGACCGCCGGGCCTGGCACCAGGCTCGCTCGGCCACAGGGCCCGATGAGGCGGTAGCCGAAGAGCTGGCAAGCTCGGCCGGCCGTGCGCAAGCGCGCGGCGGCGTCGCCGCGGCAGCTGAATTCCTGCAGCAAGCCGCCGAGCTCAGTGCGGAGCCAGCGCTGCGTGGTGCCCGCGCTCTCGCCGCCGCGCACGCTAAGTTCGACGCTGGCTCGGCCGAGGCGGCTCACCGGCTGCTGGCCATGGCGGCGGCCACGCCGCTCGATCCACTCCAGCGTGCGCGCCTCGGGCGGCTCCGGGCCCGGCTCGCATTTTCCAGGACCCGCGGCGGTGACGCGCCGGCGCTGCTGCTCGACGCCGCCAGGCGACTGGCGCCGCTGGACGCCAGGCTGGCCCGCGAAACCTATCTGGAAGCGATCGAGGCGGCGATCTTCGCGGGCCGGCTCGGCGGCAGCCCAGGGCTGGCGGAGGTCGCCGCGGCTGCAAGGGAGGCACCGCCGGCGCCGCAGCCACCCAGGGCAGTCGACGTCCTGCTCGACGGCCTGGCGACGCGGTTCGCCGACGGCTATCCGGCCGCTGTGGCCACGCTGCGGCAGGCACTGCGGGCATTGCGGCACGAGGCGGCCTGGCCGCCGCAGGACGACGCGCTCTGGTACTGGCTCGACGTGAAGTGCTCGCTGATATCTGAGCCCATCTCGCCCGAATTGTGGGACGACCAGACCTGGCACGCTCTGGCGGGCCGGGCAGCCAGCCTTGCCCGCGAGTCCGGTGCGGTGACCGCGCTGCCGATTCCGCTCTGCTCGCAAGCCTGCGCCCGCTTGCATGCGGGCGAGTTCGGCGACGCCGCAGCCCTGATCGACGAGGCCGAGGCCATCTCCGACGCAACCGGGAGCGCAGCGCTCCCTTATGCCCGCCTGGTGCTCATCGGCTGGCGCGGCCGGGAATCCGAAGGGCTCGAATCGATCGAGGCCATCGTCAAGGACGCCACCGCACGAGGCGAGGGCCGGACGATCGGCGCGGCGGAGTACGCGACGGCCGTGCTGTACAACGGCCTCGGACGCTACGATGCCGCTCTGGCAGCCGCGCAGCGCGCCTGCCAGTACGACGACATCGGCTTCTTCGGCTGGTCGCTGGCCGAGCTGATCGAGGCAGCTGCCCGCGCCGGTGACTCGCAGGCTGGCGCGCGCGCCCTGGCAGTCCTTGCCGAGCGGGCAACCGCCAGCGGCACGGACTGGGCGCTCGGGATACAGGCGCGCTCGCGCGCGCTGCTCAGTGACGGCCCTGCCGCGGATGACCTGTACCGGGAGGCAGTGCACCGGCTCAGGCGCAGCCGGATCACTATTCACCTGGCCAGGGCGCAGCTAGTCCAGGGCGAGTGGCTGCGCCGCGAAAACCGCCGCCAGGAGGCGCGTGAGGCACTCCGCGAAGCCTACGAAACGCTCAGCCGGGCAGGCGCGGCCGGGTTTGCCGCTCGGGCCCGCCACGAGCTTCTGGCCACCGGGGAAACGGTACGCAAGCGCACCGCCGATCACCGGCTGGACCTCACCGCGCAGGAAGCCCAGGTCGCCGAACTGGCCCGGGAGGGCCTGACAAACCCGGAGATCGCCGCACAGATGTTCATCAGCCCCCGAACGGTCGAGTGGCACCTCAGCAATGTCTTCGGCAAGCTCGGCATCACCTCGCGCAAGGACCTCCGGTGACCGGCCAGGACCACTGCGGAAACCCGGGGGCAAGCACGGGTATCTCCCCGGGCCGATGCGCCCGCGCAGTCGGCAAGCTATCTGCTGGGGTAGAACGCGCACGTCGCCGAAGAGGGGGCATCGACGTCATGAGCGCGACCAGCAGGTTTATGCAGCCGGTGAGCCTAATGGAGCCGCCCGGAATGAGGGAGGGCGAGTGGGTATCGGCAGTACTGCGCCGGGCTGCTGGCACTGATCCGGGTCGGCTCGGCTTCGTTAGCATGCTCGCGACCGCAGACCTGTGGCGGATCTGGCGCGGTACCAGGCACCAGGCAACCGAACGCGACAGGCGCACGCACCAAGCCACCGGGCTGGAGCTGACGGACCGCGGCCTGCTTGACGCTGCCGGGCAGCCGCGCGACCAGGCGACCTGAGGCCAGGCTCGGGCTTTACGCGGTCACGGTCAAACCTTCGGCAGTTGCGGTCAGGCCTGTCCGAGCGGGATTGCGGCCGCGAGCGAGGTGCCTCCGCGCGGCGGGCTGGTGATCTCGAGCCGGCCGCCGGCCGCCTCGACGCGATCGCGCAGGCCCACGAGCCCGGTTCCGCGGGACGGATCCGCTCCGCCCACGCCGTCGTCGGCGACGACCAGGCGCAGCGCATCTCCAGCCACGCTGAGCTCGACGTTGACCACGGAGGCCCGGGCGTGCTTGGCCGCGTTCGTCAGCGCTTCGGACACCACGTAGTAGGCGGTGACTTCGACCCGCTCGGGTAGCCGCCCGCTGACCTGAACGTCGAGCTCGACCGGGAGGCTCGCGCGCCTGACCAGCGCCCGCAATGCGGGCCCGAGGCCGCCCTTCTCCAGGACCGCCGGGTGCACGCCGCGGGAGATTTCCCGCAGTTCCTCGATGGCGTCGGTCAGGCCCTGCGCGATGCTCGACCATTGAGCCGCCACATCCCGCTGGCCGGCCGGCAGCCGGCCCTGCGCCGCCCGCAGCTCGAGCGCCAGCGAGATGAGCCGCTGCTGGGTCCCGTCATGCAGGTCGCGCTCGATGCGGCGGCGGGCCTCGTCAGCGGCCGCGATCACACGGGCGCGGGAGGCGCCGAGCTGGGCTCGGCTCTCGGTGTTGGCAACGGCCATGGCGACCAGCTCGGTGAAGGCGTGCAAGCGCTGCTCGACCTCGTCGTCGGGCCGCGCGGGCGCGTCGCTGCCGAAGTACGCCAGGATCATGCCCCACGGCCGGCCTTCGACGATGACCGGGCTGCCTACCGAGGAGCAGATTCCGTGCTCCCGTGCCCATGCCGACTCCGCCGGACTTGCGTCGTCGTAGCTGGACACCCGTACCGGCGTCCCGGCCCGTTTGACCTGCCCGCCGAGACTCGACTCGCTGGCTGTCCATCGCCATCCCAGGGACGGCGGCCCTGGCCTGTCCCATGCGCCCGCTACCGACGCGGTGCCGTCTGGCTCGAATCTGGCTACGACGCTGTCCTTCGCGCCGAGCACGCGGCCGGTCTCGCTGGCCACCGCGCGGAATACCTCGGGCGGCGGGTCTCCGAGCGCGACGAGGGTGGCAACCCGCCGCAGGGCCGCTTGCTCCTGCGCCACCTGGCGCAGCTCATCCTGGCTGGCGGCCAGCGAGCCGGTCATCGTGTTGAACGAGTGCTCCAGACTGCCGACCTCACCCGGCCCGGTCTCGGGCATGCGGACGCTGAGGTCCCCTTCGGCCACTTCGGCGGCCATCGCCGAGGCCCGGCGCACCGGCCGGACGACCGACAGGGCCAGGTAACCGCCGGAGAACAGGATGAGCGCGATCGAGCCGCCCACGCCGCCTGCCGCGGCAGCCAATGCCTTGGTCGCGGCGGCGTCAGCCTGTTGCTGGCCCGTGCTGACGAGCTGGTTCTCACGGGCTATCAGCAGTCTGAACCTGGCGTGCAGCGTGTCCTGGAACTGCCTTTCCGCCGCGGCGACCGCCACGGTCCGGGCGGCGCCGGGGTCACGTCCGGCCAGTGCCACCAGCGGGACCGAGTGATTCCTGATGTAGGCGTTGCCCGCGGCAGTGATCTGGCTGGCCCGCCAGCCCTGACGTGCGTCGTTCCTGCTCGCCAGTCGCTCCAGTTGCCTGGCCTGCCCTGGGAACTGAGACCTTGCGTGGTACCAGGGCTGGAGGAAGACGCGGTCGCCGGTGAAGACGTAAGCACGCTCGCTGCTCTGGACTTCGAAGAGCAGGCGCTCCAGGCGGTTCGCGGCGACCAGCACCTCCAGCGCATGGTTGGCCCGCGACTCGGAGCTGAGCAGGTCTTCGATCGCCAGCGCGAGGAGGCCGAATGCCGCGGCGATGACCGTGGACAGCAGCATGCTGACAACGACGGTCCGCCTGACAAGGCTGCCGCCCCCGCGATGGTCACGCCTGCGCGTTGTCCCCGTCCCCCGATCCCGGCGCCCCTGATCAGCGAGGGCTGCCCGGTACTCTGAACTTACAGGATACCTATGGCATCGGGGCGGCGACGAGACATAGTGGGTGAAACTCCCAGCCGGATTGTCCTGGCCGACGATGACACGCTGCTGCGTGAGGGGATCGCGAGCCTGCTGCGGGAATCGGGCTTCGACGTCGTCGGCCAGGCGCACGACGCTGCCGGGCTGCTTGACCTGGTCCGCGAACTTCGCCCGGACCTCGCCATCATCGACGTCCGGATGCCGCCTGGATACCTCACCGAGGGCCTGGACGCGGCCCGCCAGATCCGTGAGCAACTGCCCGGCACCGGCATCCTGGTCCTGTCGGCGCACGCCGAGGTCGAGGAGGCGATGGAGCTGCTGGCCACCGGCCAGCGCGTCGGTTACCTGCTCAAGAGCCGGGTGACCGACGTGGATGAGTTCACCGAGACTGTCGGCCGGATCGCGGCCGGCGGCTCGGTCGTGGACCCGGCCCTGGTTCGCGAGCTCATCTCCGCCCGACGCCGCGACGATTTCCTCGGGCAACTCACCGCACGCGAACGCGACGTGCTCGCGCTCATGGCCGAGGGCCGCTCGAACGCGGGTATCGCGCACCGGCTGTGGGTCACCGAGGGAACTGTGGAGAAGCACGTGCGCAGCATCCTTGCCCGGATGCAACTGCCGGAGACCGAGGAGGACCACCGGCGAGTGCTCGCCGTCCTCGCCTATCTCGAGTCGCGCTGAGGCGGCGTAGCGGCGGAACTGACGCGGGCGAGGATGCCGCGGATAGCGGCGCCCGAGAGGCTCTCTTTGGGCAGGAACGAGATCGCCGGGCTCTCCGCGATCATGTCCGCGAGCTCGTCTCCGGCGCTCGCCGAGACGAGGATCACCCGTGGCCGCTCGGTTCCCGCCTGGACGGCGAGCAGGTGCGCGACGTCGAAGCCGGTCTCCGTGCCGAGATTGATGTCCACCAGGGCCACGTCCGGCTGGAGGCGGCGGCAGGTGAGGCTGGCCTGCGCCCCGGTCGACACGGCACCGACCACGGTGATGCCGTCGGCTTCCAGCAGCTCGCGCGCAGCGCGCAGAAACTGCTCGTCGTCATCGACAATGAGGCACCGCACAGACATGCTCCCATCGTGCCCGATCCGGCCTGACGTGGTCATTGCAGCTAGCTGGAAGGCCGGCCGCCCAGCCAGCATCCATCGAGGTTGGGCGCTAGCAGCGCAGACGCGACGGCGCGAGCGCGCAAGCATGGTGAGTGCACAGGCGCACTGCCGCCCGGCTAGCGGGCACAGCGAAGACCGCGCCTGCGAGAGAAGTGAACCAAGATGGACATTTCACCTCAGGCGCCAGGCGACCTGTTCCCGGTCGAGGTCGTGCACCTGCTCGGCACCGCCCGGCGCGTGATCGACCAGCACGTGAACGATCGCGGCACCTGCACCGAATGCGCGTCGAACTGGCCCTGCCAGCCCGCCCGGCTGGCCGAGTCCGCGCTGGCGACGCTGTAAGCGGATCAGCCCCCCTGCGGACAGGGCCGGCGCTGGCCCCGGGGCCTGCCCCCGGTCCCGGTCGCGTCTGGCGCCGGCCCTGTCATCACCCCCGCACCCGGCAGTAAGTGCCGGCCGTCGTACGTTTCCTGAGGAGATTGTCATGGGACTGCAAGCAACCGCCACCTACGCCGACTGTGACCTCAGCGCGCAGCTGAGCACGGTGCCGGTCGGCGGCCGCCAGACCCGGCAGGTGCGGCTGGCAGCGCTGCCATCGGCGGTGCCATGGGCGCGCCGCGTACTGCGGCACATGATCAGGGAGTGGCAACTGGAGAGCATCGCGGACGCCGCGGCCCTGCTGGTGTCCGAACTGGTCACCAACGCCGTTGACGCCTCGGCAGCCAGTGCCAGCCGGGCTCACGGGAAGCTGCCGATGATCGGGCTCACTATCCGGCTCACGGCCGCCAGCCTCGTGCTCGAGGTTTCCGACACCAGCCCGCTGCGGCCCGTCCGGCAGGAGGCCGATAGCGCCGCCGATCACGGACGGGGACTGGTGCTGGTCGACGCCCTGGCTGACGCATGGGGCGACCGGACCGCCGACGGCGGCAAGGTGGTCTGGTGCGAGCTGGCACTTCCGGCCCCTCCGGCCAGCATGTCCGCTGCCAGCATGTCCGCTGCCAGTTAGGACGCTGCGGCCGGCCGGCAGGCACCCAGGTTCCCGGCCGCAGGTTCCCGGCCGCAGGTTCCCGGCCAGTACCGGGTTCGGCGCAAGGCGGCAGGGCCGTCGTAGACTGAGCACGTAGCCCGGCCGCTCAGGCGGCGAAAATACGGACGGCTGCAGTTCGGTCGCCCCGCACCGACCCGCGGCGGACGTTATGAGTCCGCCGGCCCGGACCTGGAGGGGTCGTCATGACTGTCCTGCATGCTGCCTCGGGTCACGCCACCGATCAGGCCGAGCCACTGACGGTCGAGCGCGCCTACGAGCGATCGAGGCGCGCGGCTCTCACCGAGTCGCACGTTGGCCAGGTGGGGCTGGAGATCGAGTCGCACCTCGTGGACCTGGACTCGGTATCCGAGCCGGTGCCCTGGGACCGGGTCGGCGCGATGGTGAAGGTCCTCGGCTCCGCCGGTGCGCACAGCAAGGTCTCCCTCGAACCAGGCGGCCAACTGGAGCTGTCCAGTCCGCCGGCGCCGGCCATCGAATCCGCCCTTGCCCTGCTACGCCATGACATGTCCAGGACCCGGCTGGCGCTAGCCGAGCTGCGCCTCGGCCTGGCGCATGCGGGCGCTGACCCGCTCCGGTCACCGCGGCGAGTTAACCCGCGGCCGCGCTATCAGGCTATGGAGCAGCACTTCGCTGCCACCGGGCGGGCGGCGGCGGGCGCTGTGATGATGAACTCCACCGCTGCGATGCAGGTCAACCTGCAGGCCGGGCCGCGACGTGAGTGGCCGCAGCGAGTCGCCCGCGCCTACCGGCTCGGACCGACGCTGGTGGCGATCTCGGCGAGCTCTCCGTGGCTGCGCGGGCGCGACACCGGCTGGAAGTCGGCGCGTCAGCGAGCCTGGGCCGGGCTCGATCCGCGATCGTGCGGGCCGGTGCCCGGCTGCGTCGCCGCGGACGCCGCGGCCGATCACGTTCTGGACCCCGCCTCGGCCTGGGCCAGCTACGCGATGGCAGCTCCGGTGGCCTTCGTCCGGTCCGGCACGGACAACGCGACTGCCGTGCGTGTCCCGGTACCGTTCGAGCGCTGGGCCAGCGGCGCCGTCCGGCTGGACGGCCGGCTCCCGACGACAGCTGACCTGGATGTCCACCTGACCACGCTGTTCCCGCCGGTTCGCCTGCGCGGCTACCTCGAGCTGCGATATCTCGACATGACCGCGCCGCGCTGGTGGCCAGCGATCGCCGCGATCGTCGCGACGCTGATGGACGATCCGGTCGCAGCCGACCGGATGACCGAGGCGACCGAGGGGACCGCCCCGCTGTGGACGGTCGCGGCCCGCGAGGGGCTGCGCAACCGCAGGCTGGCGGAGTCTGCTCGCCGCTGCGTGCGGATCGCGGCCGAGCGCGTGCCGGCCGGGCTCCGGTCAGCCGTCGCGGACCTCGCCGAGCTGGTCGACTCCGGCTGGTGCCCCGGCGACTTGCTGGCCCGGCGCATCGCGGAGGTCGGGCCGCGCGCCGCATTCGAGGAGCTGGCTCATGCATGAGAACGTGGTTCGGGACCTCGAGCGCGCCCGCGCGCGCACTCTCGAGCTGACCGACCTGGACGAGCCCGAGTTGCTGGCTCAGCATGACCCGCTGATGAGCCCGCTTGTCTGGGACCTTGCTCACATCGGCCAGCAGGAAGAACTCTGGCTGCTGCGCAACGGTGACCCTGCCCGGCCAGGCATGCTGGCCCCGGAGGTCGACTCGCTCTACGACGCGTTCAGGCACAAGCGGGCCGACCGCCCGGCACTGCCGCTGCTCCCGCCGGTCGGGGCCAGGGCGTACAACTACGAAGTGCGCGGCCGGGTGCTCGACCTGCTGGCTCGCACGCCCGAAGAGGACCTGTTCACCGCGGGCATGGTTGTCCAGCATGAAGAACAGCACGACGAGACCATGTACGCGACGCTGCAACTGCGCCAGGGACCGCCCGTCCTGCTCGCGCGACAGCCGCTGCCGGCCGGCCGCCCGGTCGACGGCGAGCGCGTATTCGTCCCCGGCGGCCCGTTCGTGCTGGGCGCCGATGCGGCCACCGAGCCGTTCTCGCTCGACAACGAGCGCCCGGCGCACCGGGTCGACGTCGCGCCCTTCTGGATCGGGCGGGTGCCGGTGAGCAACCGGCAGTGGAGCGACTTCATCGCCGACGGCGGTTATCACCGGCCTGGCCTGTGGTCGGCGCGCGGCTGGTCGCACCGGACCGAGGCGGGCCTTCAGCGGCCGAAGTTCTGGACCGCCGAGGGCACCCGCCGTCGCTTCGGGATCGAGGAGGACGTCCCGCCCGGCGAGCCGGTGCAGCATGTCTGCTATTTCGAGGCCGAGGCGTTCGCCGCGTGGTCGGGCGGGCGCCTGCCGACCGAGATCGAATGGGAGAAGGCCTGCGCATGGGACCCCGACCGCCAGGCACGGCGCTCCTGGCCATGGGGATCCGCGCCGCCCTCGGCCGGCCTGGCCAACCTTGGCGGTCAGGGGCTGCGCCCGGCTCCGGTGGGGGCCTATCCGGCGAGCGCGTCGGCTTACGGTGCCGAGCAGCTGATCGGCGACGTCTGGGAATGGACCTCGTCGGACTTCGCGCCGTGGCCGGGGTTCACACCGATGATCTACCGCCGCTACAGCGAGCCGTTCTTCGGCGGTGACTTCAAGGTGCTGCGCGGCGGGTCGTGGGCGGTCGCCCCGTCCACCATCCGGCCGTCGTTCCGCAACTGGGATTACCCGATAAGGCGGCAGATCTTCACCGGTGTCCGGCTGGCCTGGGACGCCTGAGTGTGCCGTCACCTCGCCTGGAGGCATGACTGATGGCAGCTGACAACCGCGTCCAGACTCACCCGGCCCGTTACCTCGATACGCTGCGCGCGGACGTGCGGGCCGGCCTTTCCGCGACGCCGAAGACTCTGCCGCCCAAGTATTTTTACGACGCCCGCGGCAGTCAGCTGTTCGACGAAATCACCCGCTTGCCGGAGTATTACCCGACCCGGGCGGAGACGTCGATCCTGGAACGGCACGCCAGGCAAATCGCCGCGCTGTCCCGGTGCGAGTCGCTGGTGGAACTCGGCAGCGGCACCTCGGCCAAGACCAGGCTGTTGCTGCGCGCGTTGCGGGACGGCGGGACCCTTCGCGAGTTCGTCCCGTTCGACCTCGATCCGACCGTCCTGTCCGCGGCCAGCAGCAAGCTGGCCGCGGAATACCCCGGCCTGCGGGTAGCCCCCGTCGTCGGCGATTTCGAACGCGATCTGGCCGCTGTACCGCGCGGCGGACGGCGCATGATCGTGTTTCTCGGATCGACCATCGGCAACCTCGAGCCGCCAGCGCGGGCGGCTTTCCTCAGCCAGGTCGCTGCCGCCCTGCACCCCGGCGACACCTTCCTGCTCGGGACAGACCTGGTCAAGGACGTCGGCCGGCTGCTGCGCGCCTACGACGACGCGGCGGGTGTCACGGCCGATTTCAACCGCAATATCCTCCGGGTCGTCAACCGGGACCTGAATGCCGACTTCGCCGTCGATGACTTCCGGCACGTAGCGGTCTGGGACCCGGTGAGCGAATGGATCGAGATGCGGCTGCGGGCGCCGCGCGAGCAGCGGGTGACGATCAGCGACCTCGCCATGACGGTCTGGTTCGCGGCCGGGGAGGAACTCCGGACCGAGATCTCGGCTAAGTTCCGGCGGCCAGTCATCGAGGCCGAACTCGCTGCCGCGGGGCTCAAGGCGGCGGGATTCTGGACCGACCCGGCCGGCGACTTCGGGTTGACGCTGGCGCAGTCGCCAACGTGACGATGATCGTGTCCGGTGAGCTCGCGCCGATCCGTTGACGAATCAGATGAACGTTTGTTTAACTCTGGCATGGGCCGCACCGCGGGCGTGACCGCCGCCGACACGCGTGAGCGCCTGCTGCGGGCCGCTGCAAGCGTGTTCGCCGAGCGCGGGTACGACGGCGCCCGGGTAGCCGATATCGCGGCGGCGGCCGGCGTCAGCAACGGCGCCCTCTACGCGCACTTCGAGTCCAAGGCAGAACTGCTGGTGCAGGCGCTGCGGACGCACGGCCGACGGCTGCTGGCCGATCTCTTCGCGGCCGATCCGGACCGGTCGATCACCGAATTGCTGCTGGTCATCGGCCGGTCGCTGCGCCGCCGTCGGGATCGGGACGGCAACCTCATCGTCGAAGCGCTGGTCGCGGCCCGCCGCGACCAGGACGTTGCCCAGCCCCTGCGTGACTACCTGGGGGAACGCGCCGAGTTCCTGGCCGGGCTCATGCGCATCGCGCAGGCCGGCGGCGAGCTCGACCCGGCGCTCTCACCGGACGCGCTGGCCCACTTCTGCCTGTTGCTCGCGATGGGCAGCGCGCTCGTCACCGAGGACTTGCATGCGGTCGACGACGCGGCATGGACGACGCTGCTGCGCCGCGTCGTGGCCGCGCTTGCACCGGCCGACTGCAGAGCGGGAACGCCGGATTACCTCACGCCGGAATAAGGAACAGCGGTGAAGATTCAGATCGACTCAGAAGTCTGCCAGGGGCACGGCCGGTGCTACGACCTCGCGCCCAGCCTGTTCGGCGACGACGACGAGGGTTACGGCCAGGTCCTCCGGACCGGCCTGGTGCCGCCGGGCGAGGAGCAGAGCGCTCGCCTTGCCGTGGCGAACTGTCCGGAGCGCGCCATCGAGCTCATCGAGGAGACCTGACGTGGCCGCCGACGAGCGCTTCGCCAGGGACTTCCGCGAGGCCAGGGGAGAAGAGCCGGAAGGCACCCGCAACGAGATCGTCACGGGCCCCGTCTCCGACTGGGCGGCGGACTTCTCGCACACCGAGCCCGAGTGGGCCGCCGACCCGTACCCGATCCAGGACGACCTGCGGCAGCGCTGCCCGATCGCGCACACCGAGCGGTTCGGCGGCGGCTGGCTGCCGACCCGCTACGCGGACGTCGCGGCCATCGCCTACGACACCGAGCGCTTCTCGTCACGCTCGATCATCATGAGCAACTTCCGGCCGCCGCGCGACGTCGCGCCGATCGGCGGGTCACCGCCGATTTCCTCCGATCCGCCGTTCCATCGCGACGCGCGCAAGCTGCTGCTGCCCGCCTTCACCAAGACTGCCGTCGCGCGGCAAGAGCCGGCCACCCGTGCGCTGTGCCACTCGCTGATCGACGCGTTCGACGGGCAGGTCGTCGTGGACGCGGCTCGCGATTACGCGCAGCACATCCCGATGCGCGTCATCGCCGACATGCTCGGCTTCCCGCCCGCCGACGGACCGCAGTTCCGCCAGTTCGTCGAGAACACCCTCGAAGGCATCAACCTGCCGCCGGATGAGCGCATCGCGCGAATGTCGGCGTTGTTCGACTACCTGCTCGCGCAGATCCACGACCACATCGACAACCCGCGCGAGGACCTCACGACCTTCCTGATCAACGCTGAGCTGTACGGCCGCAAGCTCGAGCCGTCGCACGTGGCGGGCACCATGGCGCTGCTGCTGATCGCGGGAATCGACACGACCTGGAGCGCGATCGGAGCGTCGCTGTGGCACCTGGCCCGGGTGCCGGCCGACCGCGAGCGGCTCGTGGCCGATCCGGCCCTGCTGCCGGCCGCGCTGGAGGAATTCCTGCGCGCCTACGCTCCCGTCACGATGGCGCGGCTAGTGAAGCAGGACATGCAGTGGCATGGCGCGGACATGAAGGCCGACGACTGGATCCTGCTGTCGTTTCCGGCGGCGAACCGGGATCCGGCTCAGTTCGACCGGGCAGCCGAAGTCGTCATCGACCGGCAGGTCAACCGGCACGCCGCGTTCGGCCTCGGCATACACCGGTGTGTGGGATCCCACCTGGCGCGGATGGAGCTCCGGGTCGCGCTGGACGTCTGGCTTTCCCGGATCCCGGCGTTCACGCTGGCGGACCCGTCGGCGGTGACCTGGTCCACCGGCCAGATCCGCGGCCCCAGGGCGCTACCGCTGCGCCTTGGCTGACAGGCGAGCGGTAGCCGGCCGACTACTGTGCACTGGTGTCTGCTGCGCAGCTTTTCGCCGACAGGTACGGAACGCAGCCCGAGGGCGTATGGCGCGCTCCGGGCCGGGTCAACCTGATCGGCGAGCACACCGACTACAACGACGGCTTCGCAATGCCCTTCGCGATCGCCGCTGGTGTCTGCGTGGCCGCCTCAGCCCGCGGGGACGGGATACTGGCGCTGACATCACGCCAGCAAGGCGCGGCCGTGATAGAAGTGCCGGTCGGCGCGCTCACGCCGGGCCAGCCCGGCGGCTGGGCCGCGTATCCCGCGGGGGTGGCGTGGGCATTGCTGACCGCTGGTCATCAGGTGGGCGGCGCGAGCCTGGCGATCGATGCCGATCTGCCGGCGGGCGCCGGCCTGTCCTCATCGGCGGCGCTGGAGTGCGCGACCGGGCTAGCGCTTGCCGACCTCTACCAGCTGGCAGTACCGAGGGCTGAGCTGGCCGCCATCGGCCGCCGGGCGGAGAACGACTTCGCCGGGGCGCCGACCGGCCTGATGGATCAGCTCGCCGTCTTGTTGTGCCAGGCAGGGCACGCGCTGCTGCTCGACTGCCGGTCCGGGGCCGGGGTCGCGGTCCCGCTGGACGCCGCTGCGGTCGGGCTCGCGCTGCTGATCATCGACACCCGCGCGCGGCACGAGCTGACCGGCGGCGGGTACGCGAGTCGCCGTCGCACCTGCGAGGACGCGGCCAGGGCGCTCCGCGTGCGGGCGCTGCGCGACGTGGCCGGCACCAGTGCGCTCGATCGGCTGAGCGAGGATGTGCTGCGCCGCCGCGCCCGGCACGTCGTGTCCGAGAACGAGCGCGTCCGTCAGGCCGCTGAATTGCTGCGGGCGGGCCGCCTGGATCGGGTCGGCGCGCTGCTGACCGCGTCGCACTCGTCGCTGCGCGATGACTTCGAGGTGTCCTGGCCGGAGGCCGATGCCGCTGTCGAGGCTGCCCTGCAGGCCGGGGCGCTCGGCGCCCGGATGACCGGCGCAGGCTTCGGCGGGTCGGTGATCGCGCTGGTCCCGGCCGTAGCGGCGGCTGACGTGGCCGCCGCCGTGACGGCCGGGTTTGCCCGGCGCGGCTGGCGGAGCCCCGGCTTCGCGGCGGCTGAACCGTCCGGCGGAGCGGGCCGGCTGTCCTGACCGGCAACTGGGCGGCAACTGGGCGGCAACAGAGCGGCAACAGAGCGGCCGGCTCCGGGCTCAGCCGAGTTCGCGCAGCCGGCGCGCCGCGGCCTCCGGCGCGACGTCGGTAGCGAACGCGCCCATGCCGGACTCCGATCCGGCCAGGTACTTCAGCTTGCCGGCCGCCCGCCGCACCGTGAACAGCTCCAGGTGCAGGGCGAAGTCAGCCCGGCCGGCCCGGACAGGTGCCTGGTGCCAGGCCGAGATGTAGGGGGCAGGCTGGCCGAAGAGCCGGTCGAACCGGCGCAGCACGTCCAGGTACACCGCGCAGAACTCGGCGCGCTCGGCGTCGTCAAGCGCGGTCAGGTCCGGTACCCGGCGCCGCGGGTACAGGTGGACCTCGTACGGCCAGCGCGCCGCGTGCGGCACCAGCGCTACCCAGTGCGGGCCGGCCAGCACGATCCGCGCGCCGTCGGCAAGCTCGGCAGCCAGCAGGTCGTCAAACAGGTTGCGCCCGGTCCGCCGCCGGTAGCTGGCGCCCGACTGCAGCATCCGGGCGGTACGCGGGGTGAGGTAGGGGAAGGCATAGATCTGCCCGTGCGGGTGGGAGAGCGTCACCCCGATCTCGGCTCCCCGGTTCTCGAAGCAGTAGACCTGCGCCACGTCGGGCTGGCGGGCGAGTTCAGCGGACCGGTCCACCCAGGCGGCCATGACCGTTGCCGCCTGAGCCGGGGTGAGGTCGGCGAACGAGGCGTCATGGCGCTGGCTGAAGCAGACGACCTCACACCGGCCCGCCGCCGGGCGCGTGCACAGCAGGCCGTCCGGGACGCCCGGCGGCGGGCCGGCAGCCGGGCCGGCCGTGCTGCGGCTGCCGAAGGCGGGGAAGCGGTTCTCGAAGACCACGACCTCGTATGCCGGTGCCGGGATCTCGGTGTAGTTCCCGGCCGTCGAAGGGCACAGCGGGCACTGGTCCCCGGTCGGGCGGAAGGTCCGGTCCTGGCGGTGGCTGGCGACGACCACCCACTCCGCCAGCAGCCAGTCGAAGCGGGCCTGCGGCTGGAACTGCGCGGGGGCAAGCCGGCGGCGGTCCGGGTAATCGGCCGGCTTGCCGGGGACGGCGCCGAAATACATCAGCGTCCGGCCGTCTGCCAGCGTGACGGTCGTTTTCCGCGTACCTGACTCCGGCATGCCAACCCTTGACTTCTAGGACACCTGCGCGCCGATCAGGTGACCGATGCCGAAAGTTACCAGTGCCGCGGCACCGCCGAGCAGCAGCTGGCGCAATCCGGAACGGACGGCCGGGCGGCCGTTCAGCATCCCGATTCCCGCCCCGACGGCCAGCAGGGCGGCTGCCGCCAGGGTGATCGCGGCGACGAGCGCGGCGGTACCGCCGCCGATGAGGTAGGGCAGGAGCACCACCAGCGCGCCGGCGGCGAAGGTCAGCATGCTGGAGATAGCCGCGGACAGCGGCGACCCGAGCTGACCGGGATCCAGCCCGAGTTCCTCGCGGGCGAGGGTGTCGAGCGCGACCTGCCGGTCCGCCATGATCTGATCGGCCAGCCGCATCGCGTCCTCGCGGGGCAGTCCCTTCGCCCGGTAGAGCAGGACAAGCTCGTCGTGCTCCTCTTCTGGCTTCTCCTGCAGTTCCTGCGCCTCGAGGGCGATCTCACGCTGGTACATCTCACGCTGACTGGCCATCGACACGTACTCGCCGGCCGCCATCGAGAACGATCCGGACAGCAGGCCAGCGGTGCCGGCGAGGAGGATCACCGGATGCGAGGCTCCGGATCCTGCCACGCCCATGACCAGCGCGGTATTGGACACCAGCCCGTCACTCACGCCGAATACGCCCGCTCGCAGCGCGCCGGATTTGTCCCCCCGGTGCCATGGCTCCCGCCTGGCAATCTGCTGCCGCGGTGCCGGGCGCCCGCCCTCGATGAGCTTGGCGATCGTGCGCGCGTGACCGTGCTCGTCGGCGGCCATGCCGGGCGCCGCGTCCGGATCAGCGTCGTACCGGCCGGCGTCGGCCCGCTCCGCCCGCTCGATCAGCGGCAGCACCGCGCCCGGCGACAGCCTGCTTGCCGCGGCCGCCAGCAGCCGGGTACGCAGCCCCGGCCGTCCGGCCGGCGGCACGGCCTGGCCGGCGTCGCGGATCTTCTCCGCCCAGTGCGCCGCGTGCCGCCGCTCGACGGCCGCGAGCTCTTCGAAGATGGTCCGCCGCTCGCCGGTCTCGGCAGCGGCAATCCGGGAATACAACTCGGCCGCGTCGCGCTCGCTGCCGAGCAGTTCGCGCCAGCGCTTCACGCGGTCGCTATCGTCATCGCCGACCATGTCGCCTCCCTCGATAACTATGCCCGCGGCGGCACCGGGAAGAGCACGCCAGGGTTGAGCAATCCGAGCGGGTCGAACGCCGCCTTGACAGCGCGCATCAGCTCGATCTCGGCCTCGCTCCGGGACAGGCGGAGGTAGCGTGCCTTGGCCCGGCCGATGCCGTGCTCCGAGCTGATCGACCCGCCGAGGTCTGCTACCAGCGCGAGCACGGCGCTTGTCACTTCCCCGGCATCCGCGTGCAGGACGTTGACATGCAGGTTCGCCTCGGCCAGGTGACCGAAGACGACAAGCTGTGCCGCTGGCGCGGCGGCGGCGACCGCCCCGGGCAGCGCGCCGACGAGTTCGGCGAGCCGGCCTGCCGGGACCGATACGTCAAGTTTGACCGGCAGGCCGGCCACGCTGATCGCCTCCGTGTGCGCCTCGCGCAGCTGCCACAGCCGGGTCCGCTCGCTGGCCGACGAGGCCACCGTGGCGTCGATCACCTGGTCGCTCGCCTGGAGCGCGGCGAGCAGATCGTCGAGCGGATCCGCCTGCGCCGCGACCTCGATCAGGACATAGGCCCCGCCCGATGCGGCAAGCGGGACCGGCACCCCGAGGTGGCGGCCGACGAGCGTGAGCCCGGCGTCGAAGCACAATTCGGCCGCGCTGATCCCGGCCAGCCGGGCGCGCAGCGCCGCCAGCAACCCGACGGCTGCCGCGGTGTCGCGGACGGCGACGAAGGCGACGGCCCGGCCGTCCTCTCTGGCGACCAGCCGCAGCCGTAGCCGGGTTATCACGGCCAGCGTGCCTTCCGAGCCCGCTAGCAGGTGACCGAGGTCGTATCCGGTGCTGTCCTTGGCCAGGCCGTCGAGCCGGGAGATGACGCGGCCGTCGGCGAGCGCGGCTTCCACCCCGGCGACCTGCTCGCGCATGCTGCCGTAGCGCAGCACCCGGATGCCCCCGGCGTTCGTGGCGACCATGCCGCCGACGGTGGCCGAATCGCGGGCGGCCAGGTCGACGCCGAAGTCCAGGCCCGCCGAGCGTGCGTGCGCGGTCAGGGCGGCCAGCCGCACCCCGGCGCCGGCCGTGACCTGGCGAGCGGCGGGGGATACCGCGCAGAGCTCGGAGAGCCGGGTGGTGACCAGCAGGACCGGCGGGTCCCCGGCCGGATCCGGGCCGGGCACGCCGCCGCCGACAAGCCCGGTGTTACCGCCCTGCACCACCACCGGCACGCCGGCCCCGGCGCAGGCGGCCAGGACGCGGGCGACCTCGCCGGTACTGGCCGGCCGCACCACAGCGCGTGCGGTGCCGGTGAACCGGCCGGTCCAGTCGGTTTCGAAGGACGCGCGCAGGTCCCGGTCGATGAGCACGTGCTCCGGCCCGACAGCGGCTGCCAGCGCGGCCGCCAGGGTCAAGACAAGACCCGCAACCGCACAGTCGGGTCCATGGCCCGCAGCCGGGACACGACCTCATCGGGATAGTCGATGCCGATGTCGGTCAGCGCGTACCCGAGGTCGCCGCGAGTACCGAGCAGCTGGGCTTCGACGTTGACGTGATGCGCGGCCAGCACCGAGTTGATCTCGGCCAGCACGCCGGGCACGTTCTGGTGCAGATGCGCCAGCCGGTGCGTGCCGGTCGCCGGCGGCAGCGCCACCTCAGGCAGGTTCACCGACAGGGACGTTGATCCGACCGAGATGAAGTCAGCGAGCTTGGCGCCGACGAAACCGCCGATGTCGGACTGGGCCTCCTCGGTCGAACCGCCGATGTGCGGGGTGAGGATCACGTTCGGCAGGCCGCGCAGGACGGACTCGAACGGCTCGCCTGCCGAGCGCGGCTCGGCCAGGAACACGTCAACGGCCGCCCCGGCCAGGTGACCCGACTGCAGGTGCCGGCGCAGCGCCTCGTGATCGATCACGAAGCCGCGGCACAAGTTCAGGAACAAGGCGCCGGGGCGCATCCGGCTGAATTCCTTCTCGCCGAACAGCGAGCTGTTCGACGGCCGGCCGTCCACGTGCAAGGTCACCACGTCAGAGACCTCGAGGAGTTCGTCCAGGCTGATGCAGCGCCGCGCGTTGCCGAGCGCCAGCCTGTCGGCGGTGTCGTAGAACACCACGCGCATGCCGAGTGCCTCGGCGACGACCGACAGCTGCGCGCCGATATTGCCGTACCCGACGATCCCGAGCGTGCGGCCGCGGACCTCGTGGGCGCCTTCGGCCGACTTATCCCATTGCCCGGCGTGCATCGCCCGGTCCTTCTCGGTCAGCCGGCGGGTGAGGGCAATGATCTCGGCCATGGCCAGCTCGACGACGCTGCGGGTGTTCGAATACGGCGCGTTGAAAACGGCGATTCCGTGCGCCGAAGCGGCCGTCAGGTCGATCTGGTCGGTACCGATGCAAAAAGCCCCGATGGCGACCAGGTCCGGGGCCGCGGCGAGAACCGCGGCGGTCAGCCGGGTCTTCGACCGGATGCCGAGCAGTGCGACGCCGGGCAGTGCGGCGGCGAGCTCGGCGTCGTCCATCGCGGACTGCCGGGTGGTTACCTCCAGCCCGGCATCCTCGAGCAGCCGGACAGCTTCGGGGTGGACATTCTCCAACAGCAGCGCTTTCACCCGGCCCAGGGTAACGGACGTCGCATCCCAGTCGGTCCGCCGGCGCAGCAGGCCAGCCCGCAATTCCCCGTTCCCGCCTGTTTGCCCGGCCTGGTGTGCCGAGCTGAGGCCGTCGCGGTGTACGGCGGGGACAGCCTGGCAACACTCCTGCGGTAGAGCGGCTGATTCCGGGGCAGGGGCGGCGACGATGCAGGCGATCATGGCAACCAGGCCGGGCGGACCTGAGGTTCGTGAGGTCGCCGAGACCGATATCCCTGGCGCCGAGTTCGCCGGGCTGGTGGAGGGTGACAGCGGCGCGCGCCGACGGCCTTCCCGAGGCGGACCGGGTGCACTGGCAGGCCTATGACGGCCGTTCCGGCGGCCGGGCGCTGCCGGGCTGGCCAATCTGGTCCGGCCGCAGATTGCACCCGGTGTATTGTTGCACTCAACGCAATGTTATACTCACTGCATGTTGTCTGTTCCGGAGACCGTGCCTGTGCCTGCGGCCGCGGCCGCGCGGGCCGACGTGCAGGGCCAGTCCCTGCGGGAGCGGAAGAAGCGGGCGACCCGCCTCGCCATCCGGCGGGCCGCACTCGATCTCATCGCCGGGCGAGGGTTCTCGTGCGTCACGGTCGAGGACATCGCGGCAGCCGCCGATGTCGCGCCGCGGACCTTCTTCAACTACTTCCCGTCCAAGGAGGCCGTGCTGTTCGGCGCCAACCCTGGCCGGGAGGAGCAGCTGCTCTCCCGCCTGGTCCACGACGAGCCAGGGCGCAGCGCGCTGGACGTGCTGTGCGACGTCCTGGCCGATCTGGTCCGCGGCATCATCGCTGAGCTGGCCGAGCTCGGCGAGGACCCGGCTCACCGGGCCAGTCAGGTGAGAGCGGCGCTCGCCGACGCTCAGCTCCGCGCGGCGCGAGCCGCGCACATGGCGCAGACAGAGGCGCGGGTGGCAGCCGCGCTCGCCGAGCGCATCGGTGCCGACCCCGAGCGCGACCCCTATCCGCTCGTGCTGGCCAGCGCGGCGTTCGGCGTCCTGCGCGCGACCTTCTCGTACTGGGCATCCTCAGGCGGTGCCGTTCAGCTAGCGGAGCTCACCGACGCCGCGTACCAGGCGCTGGCCGGCGGGTTTGCCGAGGACTGCACGCTTCGCCGGATTGCCCTGCCCGCCGCTCGCCCTGCCCGCCGCTCGCCCTGCTAGCCAGGCCGCCGGATCCCGGCCGCATGGAAAGGATCAGACCAGATGAGCACGTCAAGCTCCGCGGCCGGCCCGCCCGGGCCGGCGACGGCCAGCGGCGCCGGGGCCGGTAACGCCGGTAACGCGCTGCCGGGCCTCAGCCACCGGTCAGTCCTGCTCATCATCGGCGCGCTCATGCTCGGCATGCTGCTCGCGGCGCTGGATCAGACCATCGTGGCCACGGCCCTGCCGACGATTGTCGGCGACCTGAAGGGCGGCGCGCACATCGCCTGGGTCATCACGGCATACCTGCTGGCCACGACCGTATCGACGCCGCTGTGGGGCAAGCTCGGCGATCAGTACGGCCGCAAGACGTTCTTTCAGGCGTCGATCGTGATCTTCCTGGTCGGCTCGGTGCTCTCCGGGATCAGCCATTCCATGGTCGAGCTCATCGCGTTCCGCGCCGTCCAGGGACTCGGCAGCGGCGGGCTGATGGTCGGCGCTCAGGCGATCGTCGGCGACATCGTCTCGCCGCGTGAGCGCGGCCGGTACGTCGGCCTGTTCGGCGCGGTCTTCGGCGTGGCGAGCATCGTCGGCCCGTTGCTCGGCGGGGTCTTCGTCGACAACCTGACCTGGCGGTGGATCTTCTACATCAACGTGCCGATCGGGATCATCGCGCTGATCGTGGTGGCGAGCCAGGTGCCGGGCAAGCTCCGCCGCGTGCATCACGTCATCGACTACGCCGGCACCGCGGTCCTCGCTCTCGCGGCGACCTCGTTCATCCTGCTCACCAGCCTCGGCGGCACTACCTACGGGTGGAATACCGCGCCGATCTGGATCCTGGGCGCCGGCGGCGTGCTGCTCGTCGGCGTGTTCGTGCTGGTCGAGCGGAGAGCTACCGAGCCGGTCCTGCCGATGCACCTGTTCCGGATGCGCGCGTTCTGGGTGACCAGCGTTGTCGGCTTCGTCGTCGGCTTCGCGATGTTCGGCGCGCTGACCTACCTGCCGGCCTTCTTCCAGGTCGTCCGCGGCGTGTCGCCGACCTTCTCGGGCGTGCAGTTGCTGCCGCTGATGGTCGGGCTGCTGGTCGTTTCCATCGGCTCCGGCCAGCTGATCAGCAGGACCGGCAAGTACCGGTTCTGGCCCATTGCCGGCGCGGCCGTCATGACCCTCGGCCTCTACCTGCTGTCGCTGATGGACGTGGGCACCTCCTCGCTGCTGGACTCGCTGTACATGCTCGTGCTCGGCATGGGCATCGGCGGCGTGATGCAGGTGCTCGTCATCATCGTGCAGAACGCCGTACCGCATTCCGAACTGGGCGTCGCCACCTCGGGCGCGACGTTCTTCCGGTCGATCGGCGGCTCGTTCGGAACGGCGATCTTCGGCGCCATCTTCGCCAATGTTCTCGTCGGGAACCTGGCCAGGCACCTGCACGGCCTCCGGCCGCCGGCCGGCTTCTCCAGCGCGGACATCACCCCCGCCCTGCTGGCGCACCTGCCGGCCGCGATTCACCTGGGATTCGTCGCCGGCTATGCCGAGTCGATCCAGACCGTCTTCACCGTGGCGGCCCCGATCGGCGTGCTGGCGTTCCTGTTCACCTGGCTCATCCCGCACGTCGAGCTCAGGAAGTGGCCGTCGGCCGGGGAGATGGCCGGGGAGGTGGCAGCCGCGGAACCGTCGCCAGGCAGCGCGGCGTCCGGCAGCGCGGCGTCCGGCAGGCCAGCGTCCGGCAGCGCGGCGCAATCGGGGGTTGCGGAGGGTACCCGCGCCTGAGACGCTCATTCCGGCACCGTGGTGACGGAGGGGGCATAATGGGCGCGCAATATGGTGAGCCGGACCGGATTAACGGCTCGTCAGAACACCGACCCGCGCCGCGCAAGCCCGGCTCACTGCCGTACCCCGAACTCGCCGCCGGTACCGATACCATCCCGCAGGTCAGGCACATCGTCGTGCTGATGATGGAAAACCATTCCTACGACAACCACCTGGGGATGCTGCGCCGGGCCGGCGCCGATGGCTTCAAGCTCGGCCCCGATGGCAAGCCCGCCGAGACGAATCCGTACCCGGACGGCACGCTTCAGCACGCGTTCCGGATGCCCACCACCTGCCAGCTGTCCGGGAAGCCGAGCCAGACCTGGACGAACAGCCACATCCAGTTGGCGAGCGGCCACAACACCGGATTCGTACGGTCCGGCAGCGGCCCGGTGGCGATGGGCTACTGGGACAAGGCGGACCTGCCGTTCTACTACTCGCTGGCCGCCACGTTCCCGATCGCCGATCGCTACTTCTGCTCGGTGCTCGGCCAGACCTTTCCCAACCGGCGTTACCTGATGGCAGCGACATCGCTTGGCATGGTCAACGACGGCGTGCCGGATCCGCTTGACTATCCGGCGAACGGCACCATCTTCGACCGGCTGCACGCGGCCGGCGTCTCCTTCGCCGACTATTTCCAGCTGCTGGAGTCGGTGCTTCCGGCGCCGACGATGGCGCTGTTCCCTGAGCTGCTGGTGAAGTACGAGGGGAACCTGCACGGGATTGGCGATTTCTTCGATGCCGCGAAGACAGGCACGCTGCCGGGGTTCTGCCTGGTCGAGCCGGATTACCTGGCGAACTCGGAGGAGAACCCGCAGAATATCGCCCACGGCGAGCAGTTCGCCGCGTCGGTCATCGACGCGGTCATGGCCGGGCCAGGGTGGAAGAACACGCTGCTGATCTGGACGTTCGACGAGCATGGCGGCTACTACGACCACGTAGCGCCGCCAGCCGCCCTGGCACCTGACGACATCCTGCCGGACGCTTCGGTCGCCTATACCGGCTTCCGGCAGTACGGCTTCCGGGTGCCCTGCGCGATCGTGTCGCCGTGGGCGCGGCCGGATTACGTCTCGCACCAGGTCTTCGACCACACCAGCATCTGCGCGCTCGTCGAGCACAAGTGGAACTTGCCGGCCATGACCCACCGGGACGCGAACGCCAGCCCCATGCTGGACATGCTGGACTTCAGTAAGGCCGCCTTCGAGCGCCCGCCTAAGCTCGCGCGACCGCTGCTGGATACCGATCCGGGCGCGCTTGCCTGCAACACCTCCGGGCCGGGCAAGATCCCGCCGCCCGGCTCGATCAGCTAGCACTGCCGACGAGAGGCGAGGTTCGAATGGCTGACCTGCACGGCACTTGCGATGACCACTTCAGCGTGCTGAGGAGCCTGCTGCAGCAGAACGTGGACTCAGAAGCGGAACTGGGCGCTTCCATCGTGGTTGACCTCGACGGCGAGATTGCCGTCGATCTGTGGGGCGGCTACCGCGACGAGGCCCGCACACAGCCGTGGGAGCGCGACACGATCACCAACGTGTGGTCGACGACCAAGACGGTGACCAGCCTGGCGGCACTCATGCTGGCGGACCGCGGGCTGCTGGACGTGGACGCGCCGGTCGCCCGGTACTGGCCGGAGTTCGCGGCCGCCGGGAAGCAGGACGTCCTGATCCGGCATCTGCTTTCGCATACCTCTGGCGTGTCCGGGCTCGACCAGCCGGCCGTCGTCGAGGACCTCTATGACCTCGACAAGGCCGCAGCCCGCTTTGCCGCGCAGGCTCCGTGGTGGCCGCCGGGCACGGCGTCTGGCTATCACGCGCTCAACTTCGGGCACCTGATCGGGGAGGTGCTGCGCCGCGTCACCGGCATGAGCCTGAAGCAGTTCGTCGCCCGCGAGATCGCCGGCCCGCTCGGCGCGGACCTCCAGATCGGCGCAGCGGAGCAGGACTGGAGCCGGATCGCGCCGGTGGTTCCGCCGCCGCCGCTGCCGTTCGACCTCGAGGCCCTCGGCATCGACAGCCCGGTGGTCAAGACAATGACCGGGCCGCCTGCCGACGCATCAGCCGCCAACACCGCTGCCTGGCGCCGTGCCGACATCGGTGCCGCGAACGGTCACGGCAACGCGCGCTCGGTGGCCCGGATCCTGTCGGTGATCTCCCGTGGCGGCGAGGTCGACGGAGTGCGCCTGCTCTCGCCCGAGACGATCGAGCTGATCTTCCGCGAGCAAGCCAACGGCGTGGATCTCGTGCTCGGGGTGCCGCTCCGGTTCGGTATCGGTTACGGGCTGCCGCAGCCCGACTCGCTGCCCTACGTACCCGACGAGAAGATCTGCTTCTGGGGTGGCTGGGGCGGCTCGGTGATCCTGATGGACGTCGGCAGGCGCATGACGATCGCGTACATGATGAACAAGATGGGCCCCGGCATCATCGGCTCAGACCGCAGCGAGCAGTACGTACGCGCGATCTACGAGGTGATCGCCGGCTGACTGGCCGTCAGTGCCCGGTCAGGCGCCTGCCGGTGACCTGCCGCGCGACAACCGCCCGGTCAGGCGGTCGGTGTCCACGCGGCCGCGGCCGAACGCGTCCATCTTCTTCCACCTGCCGGGCAGGTCGAGGATCTGCAGATGGCCGACTCGCAGCGGCAGCGCCGGGTCGACGATCAGGTTGTCGCCGTGCGGCTGGAGGCCAAGGCCCACCCGCAGCAACAGCAGCGGCGCCCCGGTCGACCAGGCCTGCGGGCTGCATGCCGTCAGGTACTGCACCGGGTACCGGGTCGCGGCCCGCTGGTAGCCGCCGAACGCCTCAGGCAGCCTGCCCTGGAACACCTCGGCTGCCTCCATGATGCCGGCCACGATGCAGGCAGCCTCGTCCTTGAACCCGTAACGGCGCAGGCCCCAGGCAATGAAGGAGTTGTCGAACGGCCACACAGTACCGACGTGGTAGCCGATCGGGTTGTAACGGGCCTCGCCCTCGGCGAGCGTGCGGACGCCCCAGCCGGAGAACAACCGTGGCCCGAGCAGGTGCCGTGCCACGGACCTGGCCTTGGATGTCTCGACGATGCCGCTCCACAGCAGGTGGCCGATGTTAGAGGTCAGCGAGTCGACCTGGCGGCCATCGGAGTCGAGAGCGACCGCGAAGTACTCTCCGTCTTCCACCCAGAAGTCGCGGTTGAACCTGCGCTTCAGGTCGGCGGCTTCCTTCTCCAGCCGGTCGGCGAAGGCGGCGTCCTGCCAGACCTGCCGCGCCAGCCGGGCGCCGCGAATCTTGGCGTCGTAGGCGTAGCCCTGGAGCTCGCAGGTCGCCCGCGGGAACCCCGGCAGGTCCCCGTTGCGGTAGGAGATCGAGTCCCAGGAATCCTTCCAGCACTGGTTCTCCAGCCCGGTCTTGGCGTTGCGCCGCTGGTAGGAGATGTAACCGTTGCCCTGGAGGTCGGCGTACTCGTCGATCCAGTTGAGCGCGGCCCGTGCGGCCTGCTCAAGGCCGCGGACCAGTTTGGTGTCGCCGGTCCAGCGCTCGTACTCGTCGAGCAGTACGACATACAGCGCAGTGGCGTCGGCGCTGCCGTAGTAGGGAGAATGCGGCCGCTCTTCGAAGGCCGTCAGCTCGCCGTAGCGCATCTCGTGCAGGATGCGACCGGGATCCTCGTCCCTGAAGTCGTCGATCCTGGTGCCCTGGCGCTCGGCCAGCGCGAGCAGCGTGGTCGACGCGAGTTCGGCGGTGAACGGCAGTGCCTGCAGGCTGGTGAAGATACTGTCCCGGCCGAACATCGTCATGAACCAGGGCAGGCCAGCGGCCGGCAGCGCCCGGCCCGGCATGGTCAGCGTAGTGAACCGCAGGGCGGCAAGGTCAGTCAGGCAACGGCGGTAAATCTGCCCGACCGCCTCCCAGTCGCACTCCACGGTGGGTACCCGCTGCAGCCACTTCGCCAGGCCGTGTGCCATGTCCTCGCGCACCCGCCGCCGGCCCTGCCCCCGGATCCCGACCGGGCCGCCCGGCGATCCATCCGGGCAGCCTTCGGATACGACGACATCAAGCTCGGTACTCCACTCGCCGTGCGGCGGCACGGTGACGGTGAATTTGAAGCCCGTCTCGTCGACCTCGGCTGGCTGAGTTGCCGAGATCCAGGTTTCCCTGGCGTAGGTTTCCCGCTGATATCGCAGCACAAGATCGCTGCCGACGATCTCGTTCCGGTACCTTCCCTTCTTGGCCAGCGCGTCCTTGACCTCGAACAGGTCGGCGAAGTCGCTGGCCGCTTCCAGCCGGATCGTCAGGGTGACGGGCGTGTTCTCGTGATTGAGCACGCGCAGTCGCTCCCGGAAGCCGTCGGCGACCTCGCGCATCCGGATAACCGACAGCTTGGCGTCGACATAGACGGTCCCGCTACCGGGCACGAGGAAGAACTGCGCCTGGAAGTACTGCATGTCGTCGGTCGACAGCGCGGTCAGCCGCTGGCCGTTCACCGTCAGCACCCACCGGGACAGGAACCGGGTATCGAACGAGAACAGCCCGGTCGGATCGGCAGGGGAGGCCTCGATGTCACCCCGGTCATCGCTGACGACGAACGTGTTGCCTTCCAGGATCTGCACGAACTGGCTGCTCACGCCGGCCTCCGCTCAGCCATCACCTGCTGCGAGCTGATCGGCGCGACCCGCCCGGTCGAGCCGGGCGGCCCCGGCAGGCACCGCTGGAACATCATCAGCGCTGCCAGGCTGCCCTCGCAGATCATGACGCCGCGCAGCAGGGCCGCCTGGGCGTTGAGCCGGCCCGTGACGATGGCCTCGAACTGCGGGCGCTGGACTCCGATGACGGCGTCCGCCGCCTTGTGCTGGCGGCTCACCGCGACATCGCCGTCGCTGACGGCGATGTACCAGTGCTGTACCTGGCCGCGGTCGCGGACGTCGAAACGCAGCGTGGCCGAATCACCCTCAAATGTGGCCAGGTGGCCCGGCGCGGCGAGGTCGGCGAAGAACTGGCTGATCGGATCCGCCGCCGTCATCGGCGACCCGGCGCGAGCTGTCGGCATGCCGGTTATGTGGTCAGCGGCGCCGGTTGCCAAACGAACGCCCGGCACAAGTTTGCCGCCCGGAGCGGCAACCCGGCCGCGGAATTTGCCGGCCGTCGCGCGCTGCGGGCACCGGCCAGTGGTGGCCTAGCCGAGTCGCGGCAGCGCTGGCAGCGAGTGGTCCCAGTCAGACAGCAGCGTCCGGATGGCAGTCACCAGCGCGATGGGCTGATCGAGCATCACGTGGTGGCCAGCCGCGGGTATCTCGATCACCGGTGCCCGGCGGCCGAGCTTGTCGTACATGAGTTCCGTTGTCTGCGGCGGCACGATTCCGTTCTCGGCGTGGAAAAGCGCGACCCGGCAGTCAAGATGCCGCAGCAGTAGCGGCGTGGCCGCCGGCCGGCCGAAGACGGCGGGATCGAACTTCCAGCTCCAGCCGCCCTGGACCGGGCGGATCGAGGTGGCCGCGACGTGCGCCCTGATGTAAGGCAGCGTCGGCTGGTCCGGTATCGGGCGGAACCGGCTGATCGCTGCCTCGCGAGACGGGTAGACGCGCAGCGGGCCGAATGCCCGCGCGTCCCTGGCGGCCCGCTGCTCCGGCGTGATGTCCTGTACCGGGGAGTCGATGACCGCTATCCCCGCCAGGTCGGCGCCGTACAGGCCGGCTGTCCGCAGCGCGACGAAGCCTCCCATGCTGTGCCCGACGACAATCGGCGGCCGGGCGAATCCCGCGGCCGCGGCGACCGCCATGACCTCGGCAGCCCAGCCGTCGAGCGTGTACTTATCGCGTCGGCCGCTGTCGCCGTGACCGGACAGGTCGAGCGCGACCACCCGCCGTCCGGCAGCCAGCAGCGGGGCGATGTGATCCCACCAGCGCGCGTGCGCTGCACCGCCATGCGCCAGGACGATGCCGTTCCCGGCGCCGTCGCCGAACTCCCGGTAGGCGATCTTGGTGCCGGCCACGGTGACGGCGGCGGGCACGACGGGAGCGGCAAGGGCGCGGGTGAACCAGGCCGGGGGCAGATCAGGGGGCGTCGTCATGTGTAGTAGCGAAGCAGGCCGGGCAGCCCGGCTACGACGCGGCCTCGAGCCACGCGCGCTCCAGCACGCTTGCGATCACCTGCTCCGGCTGCGCGCCGGAGATGCCGTACGTGCGGTCGACGACGAACAACGGGACTCCGGTCGCGCCCAGCGCGTGAGCCATCTGCTCGTCGGTATCGACGTGATCGGCGTACCGGTCGCTCGCCAGGACCGCAACAACATCGTCGCGGTCGAGGCCGGCCTCGACGGCCAGCCGGGTCAGGGAGTCATGGTCGAACACGGACTCCTGCTCGGTGAAGTAGGCGCGGTGCAGCCGCTCCATCAGCGGGCCCTGCAGCCCGGCGTCTTTGGCGAGTTGCAGCAGCCGGTGCGCGTCCCTGGTGCTGCCGCTGCGGAGCCCGGCCAGCCGGAACGTCAGCCCGTCCGCTGCCGCGCGCTGCTCCATCTGCCGCTGGGCCTGATCGGCCTGAGCCGGGCTCATCGCGTATTTCTGCGCCAGTCGCTCGACGGTCGGCGTCGTGACTCCCGGCAGCGTCGCCGGGTCCAGCTCGAACGACCGGTACACCACCTGTACCTGGTCGCGATGCTCGAAGCTGGCCAGCGCTCGCTCAAAGCGCTTCTTGCCCAGGTAGCACCACGGGCACACGACGTCAGACCAGATCTCTACCTGCATGCCAGTGGCTAACAACCGGCGGCGCGGTACCCTTCCCCGGCGCGCGTCCATCCCGCCGCCGGGCAGGGCCGGGCTTGTCCGCCCGTAGGCCCGGGCCGGCGGCGGGCCGGCCGGCTCAATCTTCGCAGCAGAGGATCGGGTCGGCCAGGACGATCTTGTGGCTCGCGCGCGGTGTCGCATCGTGGTGGATAATCGCTCCTCCGGCCAGCATGGCTGCGGCAGCGAGAAGCGAAGCGATGGCGATGCGGATGCTGTTCATCTTGATGTTCCACCCATCTGGTAGTGGGAGACGGCGACATGCCGCCTCGGGGCGACAGTCAGGAAAAGCGGTCATTCTGCTATTACATTGCACTACAGACGATGGCCAGACATAACTAGATCAGTCAAGGCTGACCTTGACTGAGCCGGAATCTGCCCGATAACGTCCTAGCGGCGGCATAAGAACCGGTCGCCACGATCTTCGGCTGGGGCTTAGCGATCAGGGTGAGGATGGCCACCGGATACGTCGTCCCTGAACGGCCAGACTGGACCCGGCCAAGGCTGGCTCCCGCAGGGGACAGGTTCGCCGCCGTCCGCTGGCAGGATGGCGCGGCCAATGTCTGGATCGGTACCGGCAACTCACCCATGCAGCTCGTGTCCGATCTGCAGCCATGGCGGCTGCGCGAATATCACTGGGGGGCCGACGGCGACGGGCTCGTCCTGGTGCTGCAACTCCCCGGTGCCGAGCCGCACGTGCTGGCCTGGCTCGACCTGGGCGCCCGTACCCTGACCAGGCTTACGCCCGGCCTTGGTGCGGACTCGCAGTACGCGGGGCAGAGCGGCGGGGGCAAGCCGAGCATCCTGATCGGAGTGCGGCATCCAGTCACCACCGGCTTCCAGCTTCAGGCTGTCACGCCAGGCGGCGCCGTGCTGGCTGAGTGGGAGTCACCGGGCAGGCCGGTCAGCCGCTGGCTGGCCAGTGCTACCCAGGCGGTCGCGGTCCACTCCGGGAACGGCCGGTGCGAATGGTGGTATGGCCCGCTCGCCCGGCCGTCATGGTCGCGCATCCTCACCATGGCGGAGCAGGATGGCGAGCTATCCGGTCCGCTGGCGTTCGGTGCCGGGCCGACGCTCTATGCGCTGAGCTCGGCCGGCCGGGACACGACCGCCCTGGTCGCGATGTCGCCACCGGACTGGACGCCGAGAGTGCTCAGCGCAGACGACAGGTTCGACGTCATCTCGGTGCTGATGTCGCCCGACGGGACCGGCCCCGATCTGGTGACGACGACTAATCCGGTCAATCCGCAGACGGCGCTGACCGATGCGGCCGCGGCGGACCTGAGCCGCCTGAAGCAGGTGGCGGACGGCGCGGCGGCGGTCATCGTCGGCCGGAACGAGACTCACTGCCTCGCGGAAGTGTCGATTCCGGTCGGCGGCCCCGCGTTCGTCACGATCAGCCGCGCTTCCGCGGCCGTCAGCAAGCCGCTCGCAAGATTTACCAGCCTGGCCCGGATCCGGACGCAGCGCCGCGAGCCGATCTGTTATCGCGCCAGGGATGGAAGGCAGATCACTGGCTTCGTCACTCGCCCGAGCGGGCCGCCACCGTGGCCAGCCGTGCTGGCGATCCATGATGGCCCATGGGCCAGGGACGGCGGTCAGCTAGATCCGTGGGCGCAGTCGGTCGCCGCCGCCGGGCTGTGCTGCCTGCAGGTGAATTACCGCGGATCTCGCGGATTCGGCAAGGCGTTCCGCGATGCCGGCGACGGGCAGTGGTCGCTCGCCATGCAGGACGACCTGATCGACGCGCTGCGGTCGGCGGATCTGGCCGGGCTCGTCGACCTTAGCCGGGTCGCGGCCATCGGTTACGGCTATGGCGGGTATGCCGCGCTCATGCTCGCGACGCAGGCAGAGATCCCGCTGGCGGGTGTTGCGGCCGCGTCGGCTCCGGCCGACCTGGCGGGTTACGTCGGCGCGCTGATGTCCTTCGGCGGCCCGGCGGGCCGGAAGGAGGCTGCCAGGATCGGGGACCCGGTCGCTGACGCGGGCCGACTGGCTGCGGCCTCGCCGGTGACCAGGGCCGCCGATTTCCGGGCGCCAGTGCTGCTGTTTCACGGCCGCCAGGATGCCCGGGTACCGGTGAGCCAGGCCACGGCGCTGGCCGGCGCGCTGCACGCCGCCGGCCTGGACTGTGAGCTCACCGTCTACGAAGACGAGGGCCACCGGTACGCCCGCCCGCAGAACATCGCCAGCATGCGCAGCGCCACCATGGACTTCCTGCTGCGCGTCCTGAGTCCGGCTCCCGTGACCGGCTGAACGCGTGACCGGCTAAACGGGGATCAGTCGGCGACCGGCAGGGCCAGGCGCATGCCTGGCCGGATGGTGGTCGGCCGTGCGCCGGCCACGTCGGCGGCCTTCCGCAGTGCATCGATGGCCTGCTCGGACCGGCCGATCTGGATGAGGGCCTCGGCCAGCTCACGCCACGCCTGGGCGGCATCAAGGCCGGATCCGAGCGTGGCCATCAGGTCGGCCGCCGTCCTCACCAGCGCGATGCCCTCGTCGGGGCGCCCGCTCAGGGCAAGCGCGAGCCCGCTGATCAGCCGAGGCTGCGCTTCCTGCGGCGAGCCGTCCGGGCACCGGGCCATCGCCTGGCCCGCGATCTCGGCTGCCTGGTCGAAGTTGCCGCGCAGCAGCGCGCAGCGCGCGATCTCGGTCTCGCAGTTCGCCAGGTACGAGCCGACCGACAGCGCGGTCAGCACCTCGTGCGCCCGGTCCAGCAGTGCTTCGGCCTCGTCGATCCGCGGCGGGTCGCAGCGCAGCAGCAGCCACGCGTAGGTGACCCGCATCGCGGCCAGATTATGAGTCGGCGCGCTCTCGGCAAGCAAGGCAAGGGTCCGGGCAGCAAGCTCCAGCGCCAGGTTCAGCTGGCCGCGCGCGGCAGCGACCGCAGACGCGTTCCAGTACGCGTTGCCCTGGGCCTCCCGCGAGTTGAGCTTCTCAGCCCGCTCGATCACCTGGCTGGCCAGTTCCTGAGCCGAGAACATGTCGCCCCTGGCCCAGTAGCTGCCGACCACCGTGGAGGCCAGCCGGATCTCGTCCTCGGTTCCTTCCAGGCCGAGGTCGCGCACTTCACGAAGCGCCGACTCGCCGACTTCGATGCTGCGGGCAAAGTCCCCGGCCTTGCGGTAGATGCGGCACCTGGCGTTGAACAAGGTCAGCAGCCCCGGCGCGCCCGGCTCGCCGATCCGTGCCGCGTCCAGCAGCGCATCAAGGTGCGCCACCGCCTCGTGCAAGTTGCCGAGTGCCTCTTCGGTGCGGGCAAGTCCCCAGATCGATTCGTACCGGATCTCGCCTGCTGCCATCGGCAGCAGGCCGCTGAACTGGTCCCTGGCCTCGTTCAGCGATCCGTTCGCCCTTGCGATCTCGGCGAATTGCAGCCGCAAGCGCTGCTCATTGAGTTGTTCCGGCGCCACGCCCGACTCGAGGAACAGCGGCGAGCAGCCGAGCCTGCGGGCAAGGCCGTCGAGCACCTCGCGCTCCGGCGACCGGCGGTCGGACTCGATCAGCGAGATGTAGCTGGGCGACACAAGATCACCGGCCAGGTCTGCCTGACTGAGACCTCGCTCGATCCGGAGCGCGCGCAGACGCTGTCCGAGCGTTGGGCTCATCGGTGCCTCCTAACGGGCAATGGACATGTGTCGTTCACTCTAAGCCGTCATGCCGCCGAGTCAACTCAACCGGGAACACCAGGTGACATGCGGTCGCCGCCGGGGCCGCCAAGTGAAGGGGCAGGCTCGACGGCCAGGCGGCGGCTAGCTGCGGTTCGCCCAGTCGAACCGCGCGGCGGTCAGGCTCGCCGTCGGCCGTCCCGCTGCCGCCGTCAGCCGAGGCGACCGGCGGCCGTGGCTGCTGTCCAGGCCGGCGCTCGCGGTGATCGTCGTCAACGTCACCAGGGTGGGCTGGCAGTTTCCGCCGCCCTTCGACGCCGCGCGCGGGAACGGCGGCCTGGCGCACGCCGAGCATGCGAGTTACCCTCGCTGCCGGACCTTAGTTCTAGAATCGCCTTCTATGACTGTCCGGGCCCCTGGAGGTCGCCGTGGCGTGGGATTTCTCAACCGAGCCGGAGTTTCAGGAGCAACTGGACTGGGTGGCCGACTTCTGCCGGAACGAGGTCGAGCCGCTCG
>DAHVAR010000273.1 GCA_027314515.1 Actinomycetota bacterium | reverse complement strand
GGCTGGAGAGCGAGAGGCGGCTGGGGCCGGTGCAGCATAGCCAGGCGGACCCGTTCGGGACCGCAGAGCTGCGCCGCACGGTGCTGGCGGCCTGGACGGCCTCGCCTGCCCGGTTCCGGGAGGATGCCAATGCCGAAGAGGATTACGTGCTGGGCGGCTACCGGGACCGCGTGATCGTGGAACTGGCCCAGAACGCAGCGGATGCGGCGGCCCGCGCGGGCGTGCCCGGCCGGCTCCGGCTGACGCTGCGCGGCGGGACGCTGGTTGCGGCCAATACGGGCGCGCCACTGGATGCGGCTGGCGTGGCGGCGCTGTCCACCCTGCGCGCGTCCAGTAAGCGAGAGCCTGCCGTCGGCGCAGGCCGCGGCACGCGCACGGCTGTTGTCGGCAGGTTCGGCGTCGGCTTCGCCGCCGCTGCCGCGGTGAGCGACGAGCCGCGCATCGCATCGCTGACCGGCGCCGTTGCGTGGTCGCGAATCGCGGCCGCCGACCTTGTCCGGGAAATACCCGGTCTGGCCGCCGAGCTCGCCCGCCGGTCAGGGCAGCTCCCCGTGCTGCGTCTGCCGTTTGCCGCAACGGGCGTTCCTCCCGAGGGCTTCGCGACAGCGGTGACGCTGCCGCTGCGGGACGAGGCGGCCATCGGCCTGGTGGAACGGCTGCTCGCGGAGACCGGGCCCGCGATCATGCTTGCCCTGCCCACGCTGGCCGGCATCGAGATCGAGATCGACGGCGCGGCCCGGCTGCTCACCGCCATCCATCACGGTGACGACGTCACGATCACGGTCGACGGCGCGGTCGGCAGATGGCGCACCTCAGCTGCCGGGGGACGGGCCGATCAGCGGCTGCTGGCCGACCGCCCCGCCGAGGAGCGGGCGCGCCCGTCCTGGTCGGTGCGCTGGGCCGTGCCTCTTGCAGCCGGCAACGCTGAGGGCGGCCCGCCTGCCGGCAGTCTGCCTGCCGGCAGTCTGCCCGCCGGGGTCAGCGCCGTTGTCCATGCGCCGACGCCTACCGGCGAACGGCTCGGGCTCCCGGCGCTGCTGCTGGCCTCCTTCCCGCTCAGTCCCGACCGTCGCCACGTTGCGCCAGGCCCGCTCACCGATTTCCTGCTCGACCAGGCCGCCGAGGTTTACGCCGGGCTGCTGCCCCGCCTGGCACCCGGAGCCGGCCTGCTCGACCTGGTCCCGTCTCCGGTCGGGCAGGGTGAGCTGGACGCACAATTGCGCGACCGGATCCTGCGGCTGCTGCCCGATTGCGCGTTCCTCCCCGCAGCCGAGGCGGCAGGACGGCGGGTCCGGCCGCGCGATGCGGCGGTCCTGGACGCGAGCATGCCGGGCCTGGCTGGCAGCATCGCGCCGGTGCTGCCGGACCTGATCGCCGGCCCGGCCCGGCATCCGGCGTTCGCGGTCCTGGGGGTCCGCCGGCTGCGGCTGGCCGACCTCGCTGACATGCTGGCTTCCCTCGATCGCGATCCCGGCTGGTGGCGGGACCTGTATGAGGTGCTTTCCGCCGCGGAGCCAGCTGAGCTCGGCGAGCTCGGGGCGCTGCCCGTGCCGCTGGCAGACGGCCGGCTGGTACGGGGCCCGCGCGGGCTCCTGCTGCCCGGCCCGGGGCTGGAGCACGCGGAGGCGCTGACGGCACTCGGCTTCCGGGTCGTGGACTCCGGCGCGGCGCACCCGTTGCTGGCGCGGCTAGGCGCGGTCGAGGCCACGCCACACAGCGTCCTTGCCGACCCGGCAGTGCGCGCGGCAGTCGCGGCGTCCTACGACGAGGAGGATCCAGGGCCGATCGCGGATGCCGTACTCAGTCTCGTGGCGGCGGCGCGGCTGCGGCCTGGTGATTACCCCTGGCTCGCTGACCTGGCGCTGCCCGGCGCCGATGGCGAGTTGTACCCGGCAGGTGAGCTGCTGCTGCCCGGCAGCCCGCTGGCAGCGGTGGTCGGCGAAGGCACCCCGTTCGGTACCGCCAGCCCGGCGCTGCTGGATCGCTACGGCGCCGGCACCCTTGAGGCAGTCGGCGTGCTGTCGTCGTTCAGCCTGCTGGTTGCCGAGGACGTCGCCATTGATGCCCCCGGCCTCGATCTCGACGGCGCCGCGGAGTGGGCCGCCGACGTGCGCGCCCGGCTGGCACCCGGCGTGCCGCTGGTAGCGCCAGAGCTGCTGGCCGTCCGCGACCTTGAGCTCGTCGACCCGAAGCGCTGGCCGCTGGCACTGAAGCTGCTGGCGGCACCGTCGTTGCGCGCGGCGCTCGCCGAGCCGACCAGGGTGCTGCTCGCCGACGGCCGCTACGCGGATGTGCCGTCCTACACCAGCTGGTGGCTGCGCCGTCATCCGGTCCTCGGCGGGCGCAGGCCCGGCGAGATGCGTGCCGCCCGCGCCGATCCGCTCCTCGCGGGCCTGTATGACGACGCAGAACTGCCCGCGGACGCGGAGTTCGCCCGCGCGCTCGGGGTCCGCACCTCGCTGGCAGACCTGCTCGCTGAGCCCGGCGGCGCGGACGAGCTGCTCGCGCGGCTGGCCGACCCCGCGCGGTCCGTCACGCGGCCGCAGCTGCGGGCGCTGTGGATCGCGCTGTCCGCAGTCTCCGACGTGCAGCCTCCGGACCGGGTGCGCACCGTGCGCGGGAACGCGGTTCTCGTCGCCGACGCTGCCGAAGCGCTGGTCCTTGACGCGCCGGACCTGTGGCCGCTAGTGGCTGATGATTCCCTGGTGCTGGCACCGTACTACCTGGCATCCCGGCTCGCCGACCTGCTCGACCTTCCGCTGACCAGCGAGGAAGTGACCGGTCAGGTCGAGTCGGCATCGCAGCGCGCTGCGGTACCCGAAATCGTGCGGGCAGTGCTGCCGGATGCGCCCGCAGAGTATTACGCTCATGACCGCCTCGTCGTGGACGGCACCGAAGTCACCTGGCGCTACACGGCCGGCGCCGTGCACGCGGCCGGAATCGGCGGGCTCGCGTGCGGGCTGGCCTGGGCCTGCGGCCAGTGGCCGGCTCGCCATCTGCTCGCCGCCCTGCTGCGCGACCCCGCTGCCGCCGACCGCCTCCTCGCCGAAGCCGACCTGGACGCGGACCCGCCGTCCACCCCCGCCGGCCCAGGTTGACAGCCGGCGCCAATGACGTGCCTCTCCCGCGACGCGGCTGGTCGGGTTCGTGCCACGGTCGTGGTCACGGTGCCGGGCAGCGTCCGCCGAGGATGGCGGCACCGTCGCCGTCGAGTTCGTCGCAGTAGGTCACCCGGCCGGTCATGGCCATGATCATGGCCAGCGTGCTGCCGGACACCAGCGGCCCGGAGCCGGTGGCGAAGGGGCCGTCGCTGGCTTGCAGTCGCAGCCCGGCGATCCGCCCTTTGGCGAGGACGGCGAGGTCAGAGCGCTGGTAGTAGTTGGCCAGCCGGGTGAGTGTGGTGATCGGGTAGTCATGGTGGATGCCGAGCGGCCGGCGGATGTCCTCGGCGTGCACGATCGTCTCGCCGAGCATCGCCGCAGTTGGCACCGGTGCTTTGGTGGTGCTGGTGACGACGGAGCGAAAGCGTGCGAGCGTCTCGGCCGGGGTGGCGCCGAGTTGCCCGGCTAGTCGCATGGCGACCTGCTTGTCGAAGTCGAACCGGCAGCGAATCACGCCGGCCAGCCACCGCAGGGGGTTGAGGCTTGCCCCGGCGGTGAGGTGCGCCAGCACCTGGCGCACGGTGAACTCGCTGCACAGCGACAGTGTCGCCCACTGCCGGTCGGTCAGGTTCGCGAGGTCAGCGGCCAGGGCCGCGCGCTCGGCGTGGACCAGTGACCAGATGCCGCTCGCGTGATGCGGGCTGGCTGCCGGTTCTGGTGTCGTCATGCTGGCGAATCTCCTGTGCCCGGGGCGCTCGGCCGTTGGTCGGCGTGGTCAGCGACTGACCTGCCAGCCGACCGTGTGGCCTGTTCACTCCAACGACGAAGCGGGACCGGCGACATGGACAACTGCGCGAAGCCGAAGAACCGGCGGCGCGTACCCGGATGGTTTCCGCGGAAGCGGCTTGTGAAAGTCTGCACAAGGCGTCTCCGCGGGAACGTCGAGGACATGGCGCCGGCGCTGCGACAATGCTGGTGATCGTCCTACGCAGCGCGATCTTGTCGGCCGGGGGACTGAAATGTAGATATGAACCGTCCGCGTGTCGTCAACGCCGGGCGGTGGTCCAGACCCGGATTCCGAACACGGCGTCGGCTGGCACTTGGCGTGGGAAGAACATGGCAGTTTCGCCGAGGATCTGGTTGCGGAGTGCGTCTGCGCTGATGGCGCCGGACTCGATGGCCGTGGCGGCGTTGCTCTGGCAGGTAGTCGGCGAGCTGGGTGCGGGTGAGCGGGACGTGGATGTCGTCTTCGGCGCGGCCGCGCGGCCCGGTGTCCGGGTCGGTGCGCTTGTCGTCAGCCCGCGGCACAGTCACCTCGATCCGGCCCTCGCTAAGACCTCACGCGGCTGATGGTAGCCGGGGCGCTCAAAGGTCTTGAGCGGCCGACTGCTTTCGCCTCCTCAGCCGAGAGACCCTAGGGTTTCGCGTGCGGCTGCAAGCTCGCCCTCGTAACGCTCGACCGCGGCCATCTTGACCTGTTCGTAACCGCGGATGCCCAGCGGCAGCGACGCGAAGTCGGCCGCAAGGTCAACGTCCAGCTCATGCAATCGCGGAAGCAAGCCCCGGATGTCAGCCTCATAGTCGCGGCTCAGCCGTCGCTCGGTCCGGCGGACGGCCGAGTAGCCGAAGAGGTCGAGCGGCGTCCCGCGTACCCGGCGCATCGCGCGCAGGACCGCGAACGCCGGATCCGCCAGCGCGGCGGGCAGCGCGATCTTGCGCCGCATCCCGATCATGCGCAGCGCCGGCGGGTGCAGCCAGTAACGGCGTTTCGTCCCGCCCGGCACGGCATCGGCGAGCGCCGCCCGGAATTCCGGCAGCAGGTGAAGGCGCGCCACTTCGTACTCGTCCTTGTAGGCGAGCAAGTGGAAGAACGCGGTCGCGACGGCGTCGCCGAAAGCGGTCGAACCGGGCGCGCAGGCGGCCTCGGCTGCCGCTGCGCCGGCCACGAGGTCAAGGTAGCGCTTCGCCAGCCGACGGCCCTGGTAGTCGACCAGTTCGCAAGCCCGGCGACGTGCGAGCCCTGAAATCACGCGGCCGGGCGCCAGACGCTCCGCCACTGCGGTCGCACCGGGGGAGGGTGACCGCGACAGAGCCCCGCGGTGACTGATGGTCGCGGTCCGATCCGGGTTGTGGACAGCGAGCCGGCCGAGGCGGAAGGCGGCAACGTTGTTCTCCGCCGCTACGCCGTTCGCGCGGATCGCAGCTTCGATCGAGTCCCCGGCGAGCGGCACGTAACCCGCCTGGTAGGCCGCACCGAGGGCAACGATGTTGGCCGCGGCGCTGTCACCGAACGCGCTCTCAGCGAGGCCGCTCGCGTCGATAACCACGAATGCGCCGTGGCGGCTGCGGGCCGCTATCGCATCGAGCATCGAGGAGACATCGGCTGGCCCATCTTTGCCCAGCACCATCGATACCGTCGGCACGAGAGAGCGCGAGGCGACGGTGGCTGTCCGGTCCGGCGACAACGTCGCCAAGAAGCGCGGGTCGGTCGCAGCGACCGGGTCGAGCGCGAGGTAGAGGTCAGCGCCACCCGGACCGACAGCGTTGGCGCCCGGAATGTCCTCGTCGCAGAGCACTAGGTGGGAGACGACCGGCCCGCCCTTCTGGCTCAAGCCGGTCTGGTCCATCCCGCGTACGACAACTCCCTCGGCGAACGCCGCGGTCCCGATGATCTGGTTGAGCGTGACGACCCCGGTGCCGCCGATCCCCACGGCGACGATGGAGTACTGCGTACCCGGCTCTACCCGTGCGCGCTGCGCCGGCTCGGGCACGGGCTCGTTCGCGACCGGCGGCCGCGCAGCAGACCGGGCGCCGGTTCCTTCAACCGTGACAAAGGACGGACAGTCGCCGGCCAGGCAGCTGTAGTCGGCGTTGCAGGAAGTCTGATTGATCTGCGTCTTGCGGCCGAACTCGGTGTCGACCGGGTGGACCGACAGGCAGTTGCTCTTCGCGCCGCAGTCGCCGCACCCCTCGCAGACCGCCTCGTTGATCACCACACGGCGCGCGGGCGTCGGCACGGTGCCGCGCTTGCGCATGCGGCGCAACTCGGCTGCGCAACCCTGATCGTAGACGAGCAGCGTCACGCCATCGACAGCGGCAAGCGCGCGCTCTGCGTCTGCCAGCCGATCGCGATCCCAGACGTGAACCCCGGCAGGCCAGCCGCGCCGGTGCCGGTGCCGCCGCGGATCATCGCTGACCACGATCATCCGGGCCACGCCCTCCGCCGCCATCGCGGACGCAAGCTTCGCGATGCTGATCTGCCCTGCCGGATCCTGCCCTCCGGTCATCGCAACCGTGCCGTTGTACAGCAGCTTGAAGGTCATTCGCGCGTGTGCAGCCACGGCAGCCCGGACGACGAGAGACGCCGAGTGGAAGAACGTCCCGTCCCCGACGTTCTGCACATAGTGCGGTACGTCGGTGAACGGCGCCCTTCCGAGCCACTGAGCGCCCTCACCACCCATCTGGCTGTAGCTGACCGCACCGCGGTCGGTCCAGAGCACCATCGCGTGGCAACCGACGCCCGCACCGACCGGAGAACCGGACACCTCCATGGTCGAGCGGTTGTGCGGACATCCGCTGCAAAACGCTGCCCTGCGAGTCGGAGAAGACGCTGTGATCGGCAGCAGGACTGGCGCCGCGGGCTGCGGGCGAACCGGCACGCGATCAGCGAGCCGTGCCCTCAGGACCGCCAGCAGCCGTTCGGCAGTGAGTTCGCCATCCGCAGGTATCAGCCGTCGCCCCGACTCATCGTGCTTCCCCAGCACCGCCGGTTGCTCACCGTGCCCGTAGAGTGCCGCACGGACGAACATCTCGACGAACGCCCGCTTCTCCTCAATCACGAGCACCTCGCGGGTGCCGCGCGCTGCCGCCCGCACGATCTCGGGCTCAAGCGGGTAGATCAGCCCGAGGCGCAGCAGCCGGATGCCGGCTCGGCGTACCTCTTCATCCGTGCCCAACCCGAGGTCGGCGAGTGCCTGCCGCACCTCGCGGTAGGTTCGCCCCGCCGACACGATCACTATCCACGCATCGGCTGGGTCAACCTCAATGGCGTTGAGCCGGTTCTCTCGCGCATAGGCGAGAACGGCCGGATGCCGGCGGTCGTAGAGCTCACCCTCCAGCTCGAGCGAGTCGGGCAGGAAGAGCATCGGCCGCTGGGAGAAGGCCCACGGCACTCCGTCAAAGGCGATTTGCGGGCGCACCGCACGTATCCGGCCGGGATCGAGGACCACCTCGCCGAAGCCGTCCGCGACAGCCGTCACAATCTTCAACCCGGCCCAGCATCCGGAAAAGCGCGACAGCTCGTAGCCGTGGCGGCCTAGGTCGAGCACTTCCTGCGGAGTGCCGGGCGTGAGGACCGGCATGCCGGCGTCGTAGAGTGCGACCTCGCTGCCGTGCGGCAATGTTGACGACTTCGCGGACGGGTCATCGCCAGCTGCGGCGACGACTCCGCCGCCGCGGCCGATCCCGTGCAGATTAGCGTGCCGGAAGGCGTCTCCGCTGCGGTCGACCCCCGGCCCTTTGCCGTACCACATCCCTATGACCCCGTCGTGACGCGCCAGTGGCGCGATGTGGTCCTGCTGGCTGCCCCAGACCGAGGTCGCCGCGATGTCCTCATTCACGCCTGGCAGCAATGTCACGTCATACTCGCCGAGCAGCGCGCCCGTGCGCGCGAGCGTAAGGTCGAAGGTCCCCAGCGGTGACCCCTGGTAGCCACTGACGAAGGCAGCGGTGCGGCGTCCGGCGGCCCTATCGGCGCGTATCTGGTCGAAGATCACACGCACGAGCGCCTGAACGCCAGTCAGCAAGGCGCTGCCGGTCGTCGCGGTATAGCGACCGGCGAGGTCGATTGGCCGCGCTGTAGCCGGCTCACTCAATCTCTCAGTCCCTCTCCGTCCAGCTCACCGCCGAAGGTCTTCATTGTGCTCCGCGAATCCGCCAGGGTGGTAGGCCTGAGGTAGCGCCGCGCTGGTCAACACCTCACTTGTGCCTGCCATCACCGGGACGCGTGCCCGCGCGGAAGTCCAGCCCCGGCGATCCGTACGGCGCGAAGCTGGCGAACACCGCCGCGCCGGTGACCAGGCGGTCGGCGATCCGCCGCCCGGCTCGGCGGGGCCGCCCCGGTACCCAGGCCGGTCGTGGCTGAGCAGCCGCAGGCCGAACTCCCGCGCTGCCCGCTCGCCATCCGGCCGGAACGGCCGTCGTGACCCTGGGCTCCTCTCCGGGCACCATAAGCCGATGCCCAGGGGCTTGCTCAGGGAGCGACCAGGTCGAGGACCATCTGCGCGATGATGCGGTCCCGTGCGGCGCTGGGAAGCGGCTTGCCGGACCAGGCCAGGTCGCGGCTGGCCGGAGCCCACAAGGCGGCGATGTGCAGGACGGCGTGGAGTAGGACGTCGGCTGGGTAGCGGTCGCTGAGGCGGCCCTGTGCCTGTGCCTGCGCGATTTGCGCGATGCCCGCTTGGGTGGCCTCGACGGCTGCCCTGGGAGTCGGCCCGGCGCGGCGCTCGCGGCGCTCCCGGCGCTCCCGGCGAGCACCGCGCTCAAGGCGCTGCCAGCTCACCAGCCGCAGCAGGTCAGGGTCGTGCTCGTAGGCTTCGGCGAGCTGGGCGGCGAAGCCGGGCAGGTCGTTGACGTCCATCGGGGTACCACGGACGAGGTCGTCGAGCGCGGCGGCGAAGACCGTGTCGAACAGTTGGTCCTTGCTGCCGAAGTAGTAGTAGATCTGCGCCTTGTTGCTGCCGGCATCGGCAGCGATCCGGTCGACCCTGGCGCCGGCGAGGCCGAAGGCGGCGAACTCGTGGCGCGCGGCCGACAGCAGCCTCGCGCGCGTGCCATCTGCGTTTCTGGCCACGAGCGGCAGATTATCAACTAACTAGACAGTTGACAGAGCGTTGCCGAGTGCATACGTTCGAGTATCAACCAACTAGTTAGAAAGTATCAGCTGGCAGCGGGGGTGAGTCGTCATGTACGCGAGCCCGGGCGAGCTCTCCTGTACCGCTGCTGACCGCGTGCTCTGGCACGAGACGGCCGTCCGGCAGGAGGGCCTGTCCGACGCCGAACTGCTTAGCAGGCATGTGTCGGGCGATCCGGGCGCCTTCGGCGAGCTTTTCAGGCGGCACCGGGACCGGCTGTGGGCCGTGGCCGTCGGCACGATCGGAGATCCGGACGAGGCAGGCGACGCTGTGCAGGACGCGATGATCGCCGCTTTCCGGCGAGCCGATAGCTTCCGAGGCGATTCAGCAGTCACGACCTGGCTGCACAGTATTGTCGTAAATGCCGCGCTGGACCGCATGCGCCGCCGGGCCGCGTGCCCCACCACAGCCTGCCAGGACGCTGAAGCGCTGGACGCGCTGGCTGCCGGCGGCCAGCCGCCCGCCGATCCTTCCGGCAGCAGCGACACCGCTATCGACGTGCGGGCCGCACTGCAGCACCTGGTACCAGACCAGCGGGCAGCACTGGTCCTCGTCGACATGCTCGGCTACTCAGTTGCCGACGCCGCCCGAATCCTCGGCGTATCGGAGGGAACGGTGAAAAGCCGCGCAGCCCGGGGACGCGCGCGCCTGCTGCCCAGGCTCCGGCACCTCACGCCCGCGGCGGCGGCCGGCGAGACCAGCGGAACTACCTTGCCCCCCGCTACGCAGCTGTCCGCTCATCAACGTGATGCCGCGTTAGGCCGGCTACCAGAACGCCACGGTAAACATGGTCAGCGGCTGGTTTGGCTTGCCGTCCGGGCGTAGCGGGCGGTTGAGCGGGACGGCGCGGTAGCAGGCGGTCGCGGCAGCCTCGGTGGGAAAGGTCATGGCCTGCGCCGGATCGCGCGTCCAGGTGACGACACCGTTGCCCCCGTCGCCCTCGGGGTTGTAGGACGCGAGGTAGGAGCCGACAGGGACACCCTCGGTTCGTCCGTCGGCGCGACTGATCAGGACGATCCTGACCGCTGTCTCGGGAAATTCCGCTGCCACCTGTCACCTGCTTCGGGCTGCCTGGTCGGACTCTCCAGCCTCGTGCACCGGATACTCCCAGCCAGCAGGGCCGGCCGGCTGGGGATCGCTCTGAAGCCCATGTGCTCTGACGCCCATGCTAGCTAGGCCTAGGCGGGCAGGACGGTGACTACCGTTCCGTAGTGCAGCCAGCGCCAGGCTACCGCCGCGTTGGAGACGGGAAGCTCGACGCAGCCGAGGCTCTGCGGGAAGCCGTAGGTAGCGCGGATGAATCCGTGGATGGCATCCCCGCCGTCGAAGTAGTTGACCCAGCGGACGCCGTGGTCGACGTAGTAGCTGCCATTGGGATTCTGGCCCTGCATCGTGGTGCTGGCGAATCGCAGGTAGATGAAGAACGTCCCGGTGGGCGTAGGGGTCTGTGCGGTGCCGGTGTTAGCCACGGAGGTGAACACGTCGCGGCCGTCGTGCCACAGCGTCAGCGACTCTGGCTGTGCCTGGGATACCAGGGCGTAGGTGTACCCCTCGGGGTTGGGCGTGCCGTTCTGCTCGGCGGTGAGCAGGACGGGCCAGAGCACTGAGCGGATCGAGGCGTAGGCCGGCAGTCCGTTACGGCGCTCGAACGCGACGATCGCGCCGGCCGTCATGCGATTGTCGACGCCCGGTGTCCAGGCGGCGCGGAGCGTGCGGGGCGTGTTCCGGTAGCGCCAGGCGAACCTGCCGGCGGGCGGCGCGTAGAAGGCAGCCAGGTCAGCTTTAGTGCTGCCCCTTCCGGCCGACGGGCCGGCGTCGGGAGTCCAGGTGAGCGGCAGGTACCCGAGCTGGGCGAGAACCTGCTGGATCGCCAGGACGGAGCCGTTGCGTACCTGCCAGGTAACGTGAACTGCCGCACGCAGGCGGCCTCCGGCGGCACCGCGGATGCCGACGGCGCCGCCGGGGATGGTCAGCGTCTCCGAACTGAGCGGCAGGGCCGCCGCCGACGGCAGGAACCGCAGTCCGGCGGGACCGTGCCGCTCCCAGCGGCCGGGGATGCGCGGCGTGATCGCGGGGAGCGGGCTGTGAGCCGCCAGCGGGGCGGAGAACTTGACCGTGATCTCGGCCGAGCCGGTGACGCTAGTTGCTCCGGCCGAAGGGCCGACCGCGATGACGCGCAGCGGCGCTGCCGGTGTGCTCGCTGGCGCGAGATGGCGAGCATGAGCGCTGGTGATGAGAGCGGCGACGGCCAGCACGCCGCCGGCGGCCAGCACCGCGCAGGCAGCCAGCAAGGCAACCCTGCGGCGTGCGTAACGTGATGGCGCGGTCTTGCGGTAGGCGGATGGCGCCGAGTGCATAGCACCTCCTGAGCGAGCGGAAGCGCGGCCAGTAGTTCTGTAATGGTAGTTCTGTAACAGAACTATCCTGCACGACTATAGCCACCGCCGCCGGAGATGTGGGCAGCCGGGAACTAGCTTCCGCGGCCCTTCCCCGCCCCGCGAGGCGGCGTAGGCTTACCAAGCACTGCCTGACTCCCCGAGACCGAGGCGAGCGCGTGACGAATTCTCCGCAGACTTTGTGCGCTCTGCTGGAAGAGTCGGCACGGCGGTACGGCGACCGGCTCGCGGTGATCGACGGCGCCGTGCGGATGTCCTACGCGGAACTCGCGGCGCAGGCGCGCACGATGACGCGGGCGCTGATGACGGCGGGGGTTCAGCCCGGCGACCGGGTTGCGGTCTGGCTGCCGAACACCGCTCACTGGCTGGTCGCGGCCCTCGGCGCGCACGGCGCCGGAGCGAGCCTCGTCCCGGTGAACACGCGCTACACCGGCTACGAGGCGCTCGACGTGCTGCAGCGCACCGGCGCCACGGCGGCGTTCCTGCCGGACCGCTTCCTCGGCGTGGACTACCTGGCGGCACTCCGCGACGCGGCGGCGGCGCGGGCCGAGTCCGCGCCACCGGAGGCGAGCGCGTCCGCCGCCGGTCCGGTCCCCGGCCTGGACCGGCTCACGCTGGCGGTCCGGGTACCGGTCGACGGCAGCGACCAGAACACAGGAAACGGGCAGATGCCGGCAGCCGCTTGCGGCGTGGTGAGCTGGATGCCGATGCTCATGCTGGCGCGTGAGACTAGCGAGCAGTCTGCCCTCGCCCGGGCTGCGCAGGTGCGGGGCGGGGACATCGCCGACATCATCTTCACCTCAGGGACGACCGGCGTGCCGAAGGGCGCGGTGTCTACCCACCGGCAGACCATCGCGGTTGCCGAGGCCTGGGCTGACCGGGCCAGGGTCACCGACCGCGACGTGTACATGATCATCGCGCCCTTCTTCCACACCTTCGGCTACAAGGCGGGCTGGGTGGTCGCGCTGCTGCGCGGCGCGACGATCCTGCCGCAGCTGACGTTCGACATCGCCCGGGTGGCCGGCCAGATCGAGCGAGAGCGGGTGACCATACTGCCGGGCCCGCCGACGATCTTCTCCGAACTGCTGGCGTACCCGCGGCGCGGCGAGCACGATCTCTCCTCGCTGCGGCTGGCCGTGACCGGTGCAGCCATGGTTCCGGTCGCGCTGGTGCAGCGAATGCGGAGCGAGCTCAGCTTCGACACGATCCTTACCGCATACGGCCTCACCGAGGCGGTAGTGGTGACCATGTGCCGTCCCGGCGACGACGCCGAGACGATCTCGGCCACCGCGGGGTGCGCGGCAGCGGATTTCCAGATCCGGATCGCCGGCGCCGACGGCCGGGACCTCGGTCCGGGCCACGATGGCGAGATCCTCCTCCGCGGCCCGAACGTCATGATGGGCTACCTCGATGACCCGGCAGCGACGCGCGCGGCCATAGACCCGGACGGCTGGCTGCACACCGGCGACGTGGGGCACCTTGACGAGCGCGGTTACCTGACGATTACCGACCGCCTCAAGGACATGTTAACGGTCGGCGGATTCAACGTGTACCCGGCCGAAGTCGAGAACGTGATCATGCGGCTGAGCCCGGTGGCCGACTGCGCGGTTGTGGGCCGGCCAGACGAGCGGCTCGGCGAGGCCGGCATTGCCTACGTGGTCACCAGAGCGGGCCAGAGCCTGAGCGAGCAGGACGTGATAGCGCACTGCCGGGAGCGGCTGGCCAACTTCAAGGTTCCGCGTGAGGTCGTGCTCGTCAGCGCGCTGCCCCGCAACGCGGGCGGGAAGGTGCGCAAGCAAGACCTGCGCGAACGGGCGGCCGACCGTGCCCGGCTTGGCGAGCCCGGCCCGCATGAGCCCGGCCCGCATGAGCACGACAGTGCGACGTCAGTTGGCTGACCAGCGGCCGCAGGTGCATCCGGCGCTGCGGACGCCGATCTGCGACCTGTTCGGGGTGCGGTACCCGATCGTGCAGACCGGCATGGGCTGGGTGTCGACGCCGGAACTGACCGCCGCCACGGCGAACGCCGGCGCGCTCGGCATCCTGGCCAGCGGCACGCTGACCCTCCGCGAGACCGATGCCGCGATCGGCCGGACCAGGGAGCTGACCAGCGCGCCGTTCGGCGTCAACATGCGCGGCGACGCCCCGGACCTGGCCGAGCGAGCCAAGCTGCTGGTCAAGCATGGGGTGCGGGTGGCGTCTTTTGCGCTGGCGCCGAACGAGCGGGTGATCCGCTCGCTCAAGGACGACGGCCTGGTCGTCGTGCCGTCGATCGGCGCCCGGCGGCACGCCGAGAAGGTAGCGGCCTTCGGCGCCGACGCCGTTATCGCCCAAGGCGGGGAAGGCGGCGGGCACACCGGCAGCGTTCCCACCTCGATCCTGCTGCCGCAGGTGACCGCCGCGGTGGACCTGCCGGTTATCGGCGCCGGCGGCTTTTACGACGGCCGCGGCCTGGCGGCCGCGCTCGCCTACGGCGCGGCCGGTGTCGCGATGGGCACCCGGTTCCTGCTGACCAGCGACAGCCCGGTGCCGGCCAGCGTCAAGGCCGAGTACCTCAGGCGGGGGGTGAGCGACACCGTCGTCACCTCCGTGCTCGACGGCGTGCCGCAGCGCATGCTCCGCACGCCGCTTGTCGACCGGCTGGTCTCCGAGGGCCCGCTGTCGCGGCTGCTGCGCTCGGCCCGGCATGCGGCCGACTTCAGGAAGATGTCCGGCACGCCGTGGCGCGACATCCTCGCCGAGGGGCTGGCCATGAGGCGCAGCCAGGGGCTGAGCTGGAGCCAGGTGATCATGGCCGCCAACACGCCGGTGATGCTGCGTGCCAGCATGGTGGACGGCCGGACCGACCTTGGCACGCTGGCGAGCGGCCAGGTCGCGGGCGTGATCGACGACCTGCCGGGCTGCGCCGAGCTTGTCGGGCGGATCGTCGCGGAGGCGACTGCCGTGCTCGAGGGATTTGCGAGTGCCGGGCGGATGGAGGCCGCGGGGTGACCGGATCCGCTGGCGGCCGTCAGACTGGGCCGGCGCCCGGCCCGCATCCCAGCCACGGCCTGCTGGCCGGCCGCACAGTGCTAGTGACCGCCGCGGCCGGCACCGGCATCGGCTTCGCCACCGCGCGGCGCTGCGCCGAGGAAGGCGCCCGGGTGGTGATCAGCGACCGGCACGAGCGCAGGCTCGGCGAGGCAGCGGAGCGGCTGGCCGGGATCAGCGGCGAGCGGCCGTTGTCGGTGGTCTGCGACGTGACGTCGCAGCCTCAGGTCGACCACCTGTTCGCGGCGGCGGTGGCCGAGCACGGGCACCTCGACGTCGTGGTCAACAACGCCGGCCTCGGCGGCGATACCCCGCTGGTCGAGATGACCGACGAGCAGTGGAGCGTGGTCCTCGACGTGACGCTGACCGGAACGTTCAGGTGCACCAGGGCTGCGCTGCGGCACATGATTCCCCGGCGCGCTGGGGTGGTCGTCAACAACGCGTCGGTAATCGGCTGGCGGGCGCAGGCCGGGCAGGCGCACTACGCTGCCGCCAAGGCCGGCGTGATGGCGCTGACGAGGTGCGCGGCGATCGAGGCGGCCCCGGCCGGGGTCCGGGTCAACGCGGTGTCGCCGAGCATCGCGATGCACCCGTACCTGGCGAAGGTGTCAAGCGAGGAATTCCTCGCCGAGCTCTCGGCCCGCGAGGCGTTCGGCCGGGCCGCCGAGCCGTGGGAGGTCGCCGACGTGATCGTGTTCCTCGCCAGCGATTACTCGTCGTACCTGACCGGCGAGGTCGTCTCGGTCTCCAGCCAGCACCCGTGACGGAGGGGCGAAGATGATCTCCAGCACGCTGACCGGCCATGTCGCGGAGATCGTCGTCGATCACCCGCCGGTGAACGCGCTGCCGGCCGCAGGCTGGTTCGAATTGGCCGACGCCGTGCGGGCGGCCGGCGAGAACGCCGAAGTCCGGGCGGTCGTCCTGCGCGCCGAGGGCCGGGGCTTCAACGCCGGCGTGGACATAAAGGAGATCCAGGCGGACGCCGGCTTCACTGCGCTGATCGGCGCCAACCGCGGCTGCTTCGCCGCGTTCGCCGCGGTGTACGACTGTGCCGTGCCGGTCATCGCGGCGGTGCACGGGTTCTGCCTCGGCGGCGGCATCGGGCTGGCCGGCAACGCCGACGTGATCGTCGCCAGCGAGGACGCCACGTTCGGGCTGCCCGAGGCCGACCGCGGCGCGCTCGGTGCGGCGACTCATCTGTCCCGGCTGGTGCCGCAGCACAAGGCCAGGGCGATGATGTACACCTCGGCCACCGCGACGGCAGCAGAGTTGCATGCGTTCGGCTCGGTGCTCGCAGTCGTGCCGCGAGCGCAGTTGCGGGCCGCGGCCCTGGAGGTGGCGGCGCAGATCGCGGCGAAAGATCCCGCGGTCATCCGGATGGCCAAGGAGGCGTTCAACGGCATCGACCCGTGGGACGTCAAGCGCAGTTACCGGTACGAGCAGGGCTACACCTTCGAGCTGAACCTGTCCGGCGTATCCGGCCGGCTGCGCGAGTCGTTCGGGCGTGGCGAGTCCGGCGGCGACGGCAGTCCGGTCACCGAAGAGAGCTGACGGAAGAAGGGTGCGTGCCGGTGTCTGACGACGTGGTTCGCTACGAAGCGGATGGCGCGATCGCGCGCGTGACGATGAACCGGCCCGAGTACGGCAACGCCCAGAACTCGGCCATGACCTATGCGCTCGACGACGCGCTCTACCGCGCTGCCGCTGACGACGACGTCGCTGTCGTCGTGCTGGCGGGAGCCGGCAGGCACTTCTCCGCCGGGCACGACATCGGCACGCCGGGCCGCGACATCGGCACCGCGTTCGACCGGCGGGCCGGCCTGTGGTGGGACCACGTCGGCAAGCCCGGCGCGCAGAGCCGGTACGCCCGCGAGCAAGAGGTCTACCTCGGCATGTGCCGCCGCTGGCGGGAGCTGCCCAAGCCGCTGATCGCCCAGGTGCACGGCGCGTGCATCGCCGGCGGGCTGATGCTCGCGTGGGTCTGCGACCTGATCGTCGCCGCTGACGACGCCTTCTTCGCCGACCCGGTGGTGCGGATGGGCATCCCCGGCGTGGAGTACTTCGCCCACCCGTGGGTGATGGGGCCGCGGCAGGCCAAGGAATTCCTGTTCCTCGGCGAGCGGATCAGCGCCGCGCGCGCTTACGAACTAGGCATGATCAACCGGGTGGTTCCGGCCGGGCGGCTCGCCGACGAGGTGACCGAGATCGCGACCAAGATCAGCGCGATGCCGCGGCTCGGCCTCGCGCTGACCAAGAAGGCGGTCAACCAGGCCGAGGACGCGATGGGCCTGCAGGTGGGCATGGACTCGGTGTTCGGATTGCATCACCTCGCGCACGCGCATAACGCCGAGGTCGGCGCGGACTCCCTCGCCGGGCACGACGCGCGGTCGATGCGTGACGAGCGACGACGGGACGAACAGGCAAGCAAATGATCATCCGCCCGGCAGTGGCACCCATGGCAGTGGCACCAATGGCAGTGGCCATGGCCCGCGAGGGACACTGACACGTGCCCGTTCCGGACGTCGACGCCTTCCGTGCTGAGGTGCGCGGATGGCTGGCCGCGACCCTGGTCGGCGACTTCGCCCCGCTGGCCGGCAGCGGCGGTCCTGGCCGGGAGCACGAGTTCCTGGCAGAGCGGATGGCCTGGGAACGGCGCCTCGGTGCGGACCGCTGGATCGGGCTGGGCTGGCCGGAGCCGGACGGCGGGCGCGGGCTGCCGTGGCGTCACCGGGTGATCTTCAGCGAGGAATACGCCAGGGCTGGCGGGCCGGCGCGCATCGGCCACATCGGGGAACAGCTTGTCGGGCCGATGCTGCTGATGTTCGGCACCGCGGAGCAGCGGGCCAGGTTCCTGCCCGGCATCCTGGCCGGGACGCAGCTATGGTGCCAGGGCTACTCCGAGCCGGGCGCCGGCTCCGATCTGGCAGCGGTGGCCACCAGGGCCAGGCTGGACGGGGACGAGTGGCACCTGGACGGCCAGAAGGTGTGGACCTCGCTGGCCCAGCATGCTGACTGGTGTTTCGTGCTCGCCCGCACCGAGCCGGCCGCGCAGCGGCATCGCGGGCTGGCCTGCCTGCTGGTGCCGATGCGCCAGCCGGGCATCGAGATCCGGCCGATCGTCCAGCTGACCGGCACATCGGAGTTCAACGAGGTGTTCTTCGACGACGCCAGGGCAGCGGCGGCCGACATCGTCGGCGCGCCCGGCGACGGCTGGCGGGTGGCGATGGGCACGCTCGGGGTGGAGCGCGGCGTCTCGACGTTCGGCCAGCAGCTGGGGTTCCAGCGCGAGTTCGAGGCGGTGCTCGCCACCGCTCGGGCGACCGGCGCGATCGGTGACCCGGTCCTGCGAGCGCGGCTCGCGCAGGCGTGGGCCGGCCTTCAGGTGATGCGCTACACGGCGATGGCCACACTCGGACGGGCGGCCGGTGATGTACCGGGCACGGAGGCGAACATCAGCAAGCTGCTGTGGGCGCGGTGGCACCAGCGGCTCGGCGAGCTGGCGGTCGACGTCGCCGGCGCCGCGGCCATCCTTACCGGGCCGGGCTACGAACTCGGCAACGCGCAACGGCTGTTCCTCTTCACCAGGGCCGACACCATCTACGGCGGGTCGAATGAGATCCAGCGCACCGTCATCGCCGAGCGCGGGCTTGGCCTGCCGCGTTAGCTCGGCACCTCCGCACCTCGGCACCTCGGCACCTCCGCGCCCCGGCTGCCGGCCCAGCCGGGCGCCGTTAACCTGCTGCGGTGGCGCGTCTGGCGTCAGCCGAGGCGCTCGATGATCGTGACGTTGGCCTGCCCGCCGCCTTCGCACATGACCTGCAGGCCGAACCGGCCGCCGGTGCGCTCGAGTTCGTGCAGCAGCGTGGTCATCAGCCGGGCGCCGGTGGCGCCGAGCGGGTGGCCGAGGGCGATCGCCCCGCCGTTCACGTTGACCCGGTTCAGGTCAGCGCCGGTCTCGGCGGCCCAGGCGAGGACGACCGGGGCGAACGCCTCGTTGATCTCGACCAGGTCGATGTCGGCCAGCGTCATCCCGGCCTTAGCCAGCGCGTGCGCCGTGGCCGGTATCGGCGCCGTCAGCATCCACACCGGATCGGCGCCGCGAACGGACATGTGATGGATCCGGGCCCGGGGCGTCAGCCCGTGCGCGCGCAGTCCGGCCTCGTTCACCACCAGCAGCGCGGCCGCCGCGTCGGCGATGGAGCTTGATACCGCGGCGGTCAGCCGGCCGCCGGGGGAGAGGGCCGGCAGCGACCGGATCTTGGCCAGGTCGGGCTGGCGCGGCGGCTCGTCGGCGCTCAGGCCGAAGACCGGGACGATCTCTTTGTCGAACCGTCCCCCGGCGGCCGCGTGCAGCGCTCGCTCGTGTGAGGTCACGGCGAACTGCTCCATGTCCTCGCGGCTGATGTCCCACTTCTGCGCGATCATCTCCGCAGACCGGAACTGCGAGATCTCCTGATCTCCGTAGCGACGCAGCCAGCCGGCGGAGCCGCGGAACGGGTCGGCGAAGCCCAGCGCCTGCCCTGAGGTCATGGCGTAGGAGATCGGCACCGCGCTCATGTTCTGCACGCCGCCGGCCACGACCACATCGGCGCTGCCGGACATCACGGCCTGCGCGGCGAAGTGCACGGCCTGCTGGGAGGAGCCGCACTGCCGGTCGACGGTGGTGCCGGGGACGTGGTCGGGCAGGCCGGCGGCCAGCCAGGCGGTCCGGGCGATGTCGCCAGCTTGCGGCCCTACCGTGTCGACGCAGCCGAACACCACGTCCTCGACCGCCGCCGGGTCGATCCCGGTGCGCTCGACCAGGGCGGTCAGCACCGACGCACCCAGATCAGCTGGATGGACCGCGGCGAGCCCGCCGCCGCGCTTGCCGACCGG
>DAHVAR010000269.1 GCA_027314515.1 Actinomycetota bacterium | reverse complement strand
CCGGTCTATGATCGGCAGCGTGACCGACGAGGCGCCGGAGGCTCCCGGCCCTGAAGACGACAAGATCATTACCCTGGCCCGTGCAGCCAGGGCGAGGGTGGCAGCGGCTGAAGGCGCCGCCGTCCGCGATGAGACCGGGCGGACCTACGCTGCGGCCGCTGTTGCCTTGCCCTCACTCAGGCTCTCCGCCCTGCAGTTGGCGGTAGCGATGGCGGTGTCGAGCGGTGCGGCCAGCCTCGAGGCGGCCGCGCTGGTGAGCGATGGCGCCGCGCCAGATCCCGCCGACCTCGCTGCCGTCCGCGAGCTAGGGCCGGCAGCAGTGGTGTTTTACGCCGCGCCGGACGGGACGGTCCTCGCGAGTCTGCATCCCTGACGAGCGGCGGCGTGCCATCGGCAACCGGCCGGAATGCGGGCCGGAACGCCCGCGTGGGGGAGAATCGCGACGTGGGAACGCCGTCATCGTCACCGCGGCCCCCCGCCGCGTTCAGGTCCGGGTTCGCCTGCTTCGCCGGGCGGCCGAATGTCGGCAAGTCCACGCTGATGAATGCGCTCGTCGGCGCGAAGGTGGCCATCACCAGCAGCCGGCCGCAGACCACCAGGCGGGCCATCCGCGGCATCGTGCACCGCCCGGACGCGCAGCTGGTGATCATCGACACGCCGGGCCTGCACCGGCCCCGCACGCTGCTCGGCGAGCGCTTGGACAGTCTGGCCAGGTCGACCCTGACCGAGGTCGACGTCATCGGTTTCTGCCTGCCCGCTAGTGAGCGGATCGGGCCAGGGGACAAGTACCTGGCAGCCGAGCTGGCCAGCATCGGCAAGACCCCCGTGGTGGCGATCGTTACCAAAACCGACCAGGCCAGCCGGGAGCAGGTTGCCGCGCAGCTGGCCGCGGTCGGCGACCTGGGCGACTGGGCCGACATCGTACCGGTGTCGGCAACGGCGGGATTCCAGCTCGACGTGCTGTCCGACGTGCTGGTTTCCTACCTCCCGCCGGGCAGGCCGCTCTACCCGGACGGTGAGCTGACCGACGAGCCGGAGCAGCAGCTAGTGGCCGAGCTGATCCGGGAGGCCATCCTGGAAGGCGTCAGGGACGAGCTGCCCCACTCGATTGCGGTCGTGGTGGAGGAGATGGCGCCGCGGGCGGGCCGGGGCGATCTTTCCGATGTTCACGCCATCATGTACGTGGAGCGTCCCAGCCAGAAGGCGATCGTGCTCGGCCCGAAAGGCGAGCGCCTCAAGGAAGCCGGCACGACAGCGCGACGCCACATCGAGGCGTTGCTGGGCACCCGGGTATACCTGGACCTGCGGGTCAAGGTAGCCAGGGACTGGCAGCGCGATCCGCGCCAGCTGCGCCGCCTGGGCTTTTACGACTGAGCCGCGACGTCAGCGGGTCGCTGGCCTGGGTGCCAGATGTACCCACAGATGCCAGCCGAGCAGGCGCTCGCCCGGCAGCCGGTGCACCGGCAGCGGCGGTGCGTGCATGAACCGCTTGTAGACCCGCACTACCTCGAACGACGGGAAGTGCTGCTCGATGCGCCGCCGGTCGTAGACGAGGGCATACGGGTTTGCCGGGCCGTCGGTGTTGTAGTGCACGAACTCGCTGAGCCGCAGGTACCGGAACAAGCCCAGCTTCCGGGCATTGGCGAGGTGCCCGGCCAGCCTGCCGTCCGCGCGGCCGGCCTGCCGGATTCCGGCGCTGGCGAGCGGCGCCGCCGCGAGCAGCGCGGCCGTGAGCAGCGCGGCCCGGCGGAGTACGCCAATGGATACGAGGTAATTCAGCGACCAGCGCGCGTACACCATGATGACCAGCTCGCCGCCGGGCCGGAGTACCCGGCGTATCTCCTGCTGGGCCCGCCGGATGTCGGGCACGTGGTGAAGCACGCCGTGGCTGAACACGACGTCGAAGCTCTGGTCGGCGAAGGGCAGGTCCAGCACGCTGGCCTGGCGCAGCTCCTGGTAAGGGAGCTGCCGCAGGGCCAGCCGGGTTCCTACCCTGGCGACAGACTCGGCCGTGAGATCGATGCCGGTCCAGCAGGCTCCCTGCCGGATCAGGCGCTCGGACTCTGATCCCTCGCCCAGGCCGATCTCGAGCACCTGCTTGCCGGCCACGGACAGCGATTCGATGCATGCCGGGATATGGCGTTCGCGGCCGTAGCGGAAGCTGTCGTAGTCGGTGAAGAACTGCTCGTAATCGCCCTTGAACCGGCCATGAAGGCCGCCTACCTGGGCATCCCCGCACGCATGGTGCTGCCAGAAGCGCTGGACTGTCGGCTCGTCCACTGAAATTCGCGACCTCCGTGCGTTCGGCCACCCGGCCCGCAGCTTCCGCGCATACGAGACCCGCAGTTGCCAGCCTGATACGCGCAGGGGCAACGCGGTCCGCGCGGGCGCCGCGGCCGGGCTACGGCAGCGCTGCTGGCAGCGCTGCTGGCGACGGACCCGGCTGGCCGGCGATGTCGAGCTGCCAGGTGCGGTTGAGGCCGCCGATCGCGTAGCCGAGCTGCTCGTTGATCGCGATCATGTGCGCATTCGCTCCGGCGTTGCCGGTCTGGAAGCGCCTGACGGCTGGCTCGCGCGCCATCACCAGGCCGATCACGCCGATCTTGACCAACAGCCCGAGCCGGTGCCCGCGGTGCCCCGAAAGTACCGCGGTGATCTGCTGGAATGCCCAGTCCGGCGTGTCGGCCTCGGTAATGACCTGGGTCAGTGCCGCGAGGTTGCCGCTGGCGTCGTGCCGGGCGGCCACCGAGTACAGCGTCAGCCCGTGGTCGATCATGGATTGCTCCGCCTCCCGTACGCGCTCGGCCGTCCACACCCGGGGCTCGACCCCGTCATCCCTGGGCGCGTCCGCCATCGCGCCGTGGACGGCGGCGACCTGGCCGAGATGCTCGGCGGGCGTGACGCCGAGCCAGCTCAGCAGCGTGTAGCCAACCGCGAACGGCTCCGCCTCAGCCCGGAGCGCGGTCAGCAGCGCCGGTGTTCCGGCGTCGATGGTGAGCGTACGGATCACCTCGGGGATGCCGCCGCGCGCACCTGCCGCGGCCGCGAAGCCGGCCCCCGGCGAGCCGTCCCTGACGTGGCCGGTGAGCCGGGTCCGCCCGGCTTGCCGTGCCTGACCGGCGCAATGAGCGAGCAGGACGCCGCCGAGCCCGGCGCGCCGCCGCGCCGGGGAGATCACTAGCCGGCAGTCGGCTGCCGTCAGGTTTTCCTGGTCCGGCAGCAGCAGAAGGTAGCCGCCGACTGGGTCACCCGACTCGTCGGTGGCCAGCCAGGCTTGCCGCGGCGCGGTGCCATAGCCGCTCTCCCACTTGCCCGCGAACGAGTCGTACGCCCACGGCGGCTCGTCCGGGTGATCGACCGGCCAGCCGGCCTGCGTCATCTCGAAACAGGCGCGCAGCGACTCGGCATCAGTCTTCGGGTCGAAACGCTCGATCTGCACCCAGGCATCTAACTGCCCTGCTGGCTAGGGCCGCAAGGTAATTACGGGCGGGGAAACGGGGTTACTGGCGAACTGCCAGCTTCCTGGCGGCAGCCACATCCAGCTCGAAGAACTGGAAGTAATCGGTGACCCGGTGCGCAAGCTTCTCGTTGACCGCGATCATGTGCTTGTTGGCCGCCGCGTTACCAGTCACGATCTGGCCTAGCTCCGGCTCGGCCTCCGCTAGCCACTCCAGCATGGCGACCTTGACCAGCAGCCCGAGCCGGTGGCCGCGGTGCTCACGGATCACCGCGGTCAGCCCCTGGAATCCCCATCCGGCGACATCGGGATCGATGAAGACCTGGGTCAGGGCAGCGGCGGCGCTGGCGGCGTCCCGGAGCGCCGCCACCGAGTACATCCGCGCACCCTCCGCGACTGCTCGCCGCTCCTGCTCAAGAAGCCGGTCGGCATCCCAGGCCAGCGGCTCGAACGACTCCTCATGCGGGGCGTCTTCCATGGCCGTGTTCAGCGCGCACACCTGGCTGACCAGGTCGTCGGGCGTGACACCGGCCCAGCGGCGCAGCGTGTACCCGGCGGCGTGCGCGTCCGCCTCGGCCTGCAGCGCCGGCAGCCGAGCGTGCAAGGCAGGTCCGACGTCGAGCACCCGGCGCACCTCCGTCAGGCCCGGCCGTGCGCCGATGACCCCAGCGAACGTGTGGCCAGGCGCGCCGACCCTGGCATCGGCCATCAGCAGTGTCCGGCCCGCCAGAGCGGCCTGCTCGGCGGCATGCGCGACCAGGGCCGTCCCCACGCCCCGCCGCCTGGCGGATGGCGCAACGACCGGCGAGAGGAACCCGTTGGCCCGGTTCTCCCGTTCCGGCAGTGCGAGGACATAGCAGCCGAGCAGCGCGCCGGACGCCGCGGTGGCGAGCCAGATCTGCTGCGGATTGCCTGCCCAGCCATGCGTCCACTGGCTTCGGAACCGGCGGTAGGAGTCAGCCGGCACGCCTGGGTCGTCCACGTCCTGGCCGGATATGACCAGCTCATAACAATCCCGGAGCCGGGTCTCGTCGGCCATCGGATCAAACCGCTCGATGCGCACAGGCGTCAGCTAATACCTGCCCCGGCAGGGCCGCAAGCGATTATCTGAGCTGGCCTGACGGGCGCAGGATGCCGCGTTCCCGGTCTGGTGGGGCTGGTGGCCGTACCGTGTCGCGGTCGCGCCCGGCGGCCACCTTCGGGATATTTTGCCCGATTGTGGTATCCGCCATGACCAGGACATGTGATGATCTGGTGGACCGGGCGAAGTCCGCGCAGCGGACCGGTGGCCTGCCTGGGGGGAGGGGATCGTTGGGTCTCGTCGGGCTGCGTCTGTACTTCCGGACCACCGGGGACGGCATGGTGCACTGCTACCGGTGCGGCGGGGACCGCCCGTACCGGCGCTGCACCGGGCGCCGCTGGATCCAGGTGCTGTGGATCCCGGTCATCCCCCTCGAGCGCATCGCCGAGCACGTCCAGTGCCGGATCTGCCGGACCAGGTACCGGATCGAGGTGCTGTCGATTCCCACCTCTGCGGCAATGCAGGCAGCGCTGCCGGCCGGCGCGCTGGCGGCGGTCACGATCATGCTGCGCGCGGGTGACCCGGCCAGCCCGGCAGCCCGCGGTCGCGCGATCGACGTCGTCCAGGCGGCCGGCCTCACCGGCTACGATGACGCGGCGCTGACCGCGGACCTGGCCGCGGCGCCGGGCCGGGACAAGGCGACCGCCGCGTCGCTGGCCGCCCTCGCGATCCAGCTGACGATGCCGGCTCCGGAGTGGTTCCTGGCCGACGCGGTGCGGGTCGGGCTGGCCGATGGCCGCCTGTCGGACTCCGAGCGCGGTGCCGCGCGCCTGATCGCCGGGCACCTTGGCCTGTCGGCCGAGCGGGCACACGGGGTCATCGCGATGACCGAGGAGAGCGCCGCGGCCGGCTGAGGCGCTGGCAGTTAACACGTAAATTCCTTAGCCCAAAACGGTGCAACATCCTTCGTCTTAACCGGTCCGGCTTGAGGTGGGCGAGAATGGGCTGGTGGCGATCTACCGGGACGACGGCATCGTGCTGCGCACCCACAAGCTGGGCGAGGCCGATCGCATCGTCACGGTACTGGCCCGCAAGTCCGGCCGCATCCGGGCGGTCGCTAAGGGCGTGCGGCGGACCAAGTCCAGGTTCGGTGCGCGCCTGGAGCCGTTTACGCACGTCGACCTGCTGCTGTACACCGGCCGGTCGTTGGACGTGATCACCCAGGCCGAAACCCTGCGGCCGTACGGTGAGCAGCTTGCCGGTGACTACCCGCGGTACACCACCGGAACGGCGATGCTGGAGACCGCCGAGAAGCTGACCCCGGTGGAGAAGGAGCCGGCGATGCGTCAGTTCCTGCTGCTGGTCGGCGGCCTGCGGGCACTCGGTGAGAGCGGGCACGATCCGCGGCTGGTGCTGGACGCGTTCTTGCTCAGGTCGCTGGCGGTGGCCGGCTACGCCCCGGCGCTGGAGGAGTGCGCGGTGTGCGGCACGACCGCGCGGGAGGCTGCATCGTCCGGCGGCCTTCGCGCCTTCGGCCTGGCTTCTGGCGGCCTGACCTGCCAGAACTGCCGCGCACCCGGCTCGGCGACGCCCGCTCTCGGCACCGTGGCGCTGATGGTCGCGCTGCTGCGCGGAGACTGGGACCACGCCGACGCCAGTGAGCGGCGGCACCAGGTAGAGTGCAGCGGCCTGACCGCCGCCTACCTCCAATGGCACCTGGAGCACTCGATCAGGTCGCTGAAGCACGTGGAGCACGCGTGAGGAGCGCTAGCCGATGAGCCCCATGAGGCGCGACGTCGAGCCGCCGTATCCGCACCCTGACGGGCTGCAGCCGCCGAAGATCCCCGGCGAGCTCATCCCCCGGCACGTGGCCCTGGTGATGGACGGCAACGGCCGCTGGGCCAAACAGCGCGGTCTGCCGCGGACCGAGGGGCACAAAGCGGGGGAGTATGCCCTCTTCGATGTGATCATGGGCGCGATCGAGCTGGGCATCCCGTACCTGTCCGCCTACGCGTTCTCCACCGAGAACTGGCGGCGGTCACCTGAGGAGGTCCGGTTCCTGATGGGCTTCAACCGGGACGTCATCAGGCGCCGCCGGGACCAGCTGAACTCGATGGGCGTGCGGATCAGGTGGGCTGGCCGCCGTCAGCGACTGTGGCGGTCAGTAATCTCCGAGCTTGAGGACGCCGAGCGGATGACGGTCGGGAACTCGGTGCTCACATTGCAGTTCTGCGTCAACTACGGCGGCCGGGCGGAGATCGCCGACGCCGCGAAGGCGATCGCGCTCGACGTGGCCGCCGGCAAGCTGAAGCCGGAGAAGGTCGACGAGAAGACGGTCAGCCGGTATCTCGACGAGCCGGGGATTCCCGATGTCGACTTGTTCGTGCGGTCTTCGGGGGAGCAGCGGACGTCGAATTTCCTGCTCTGGCAGTCGGCGTACGCGGAGATGGTGTTCCTGGACACGCTGTTCCCTGACTTCGACCGCCGGCATCTGTGGCATGCGTGCGAGATCTACGCGAGCCGGGACCGCCGGTACGGTGGCGCCGTGCCGAACCCGGTCGCGCCTCGCGTTACCTCTGGTTGACGCCGCAGAGGCTTTCGGCACTGGCGGTCAGGACTTACGGGCCTTGCCACGGGTCCTGCGCTGGCTGTCCACTCGGTTCGCGACCTCGATGCCGAGCAGGAGCCGGGACGATGAGATGACTGTGGCAGCTGATAAAGCCGCCGACGGTAACCCGTCGGCTGTTAACCCGTTGGCCGGACAGTTGCCCGGTGGTGCGCAGTTGCCCGGTGGTGCGCAGTTGCCCGGTGGTGCGCAGTTGCC
>DAHVAR010000266.1 GCA_027314515.1 Actinomycetota bacterium | reverse complement strand
GTGGGCCACCAACCAGGATTGGCTGCAGGTGGCAACATCGGGCGTCGGGATCGAGGTCCAGTCCTTCTACGACCGGAGCTTGTGCCTGGACGCGCCTGCCGCGACTGCCGGGACCCAGCTTACGGCCGCGCCCTGCGCCGGCGGATCGGCGCAGACGTTTAACTACAGCCCGGCCTCAGGAACCAATGGCGCTCTCTGGGAACTGACGGCGACGCCCGCGAAAGCCAAGCTGTGCGTGGCGATCGGTGCGGTGACCGGCAGCGCCGACTCGCCGCTGGAGCTGGAGCCCTGCTCTGCCAGCCAGGCTAACGAGGCCTGGTTCGGTCCGATGGGTCAGCTCTAACCGGCTGCGGATTGCTAGCGTCCGGGGCACGCCGCTGACCCGAACTTGTCGCCTCCTCGCGACCTGCGTGACGCCTTGCGACATCAGCCACGGGGCGGCAGCCTTGCGGAGTGCGCCGTAAAACGTCCGGAACGTCCGCCTGACGGTGACCAGCCAGTCCGACCCGGCACCGGGCACGCGGACCGCGATGGTGATCTCGTCTTTGCCGACGTCCACTCCCGCGCGCCGCTCGTAAAGAGCCTGCATGTGAGCCTGCTCCGCGCTCAGGGCACGTGCCGTGCGCATGTGCCCGCAGAGTCCCGGAACCAGCCGATGCCGCCCCGACTTAGCCGGGGCAGGCTGGGTACGGCTCGGGTATGACTGTGTAGCTGCGGCTGTGCGGGAGCTGCCAGATCAGGGTGCCGGGTTCGGGCTGGGTGAGGTGCCATCGGGGCGTCTGCTTGCCGCGATGGTGCCGGCGGCACAGGGGCGTCAGGTTGCATTCGCAGGTGGCTCCGCCCTTGCCGAACGGCACGACATGGTCCAGGTCGCAGCGACGGGCGGCCCGGCAGCAGCCTGGGAACGAGCAGGTGCGCTGCCGGACCTGGATCAGGTGGACCAGCGGAGGCGGCGGCCGGTAGGCGGTTGATTGCCGGGCATGGCCGCAGATCCCGGTTTCCAGGTACTGCAGCTTGTCGCGAAGGCCGGCAGCCCATCGCAGGACCGGGCCTGCATCGGCCGGGCTGTTCCCGCCAATCCCGGTTTCGTCATGAGCCGTGGGGAAGCGGTGGCCGGCGCAGGCGTGCGCGACAGCGCGGCCGTCCCCTGTTGTCAGCGTGAGGCACCAGCGGGTCTCGGGGCCGGTGCGGGCGGCAAGGTCCCGGCAGGTGGCGGCGTCGGCGGGGCCGTGACCTGCCAGGTCACCGGGCGCGTCGGACAGGCCGGCCCACGCCGACAACGGCATTGTCAGGTTGATGGTGCCGCCCAGGGGCCGGCTGTCCGGGTTCGGGCTGTCCGGGTTCCCAATGTCGCTGCGGCCGGGGGATGGGCTGGGCTCGGGGGATGCGCCGGGACCAGTGCGGACGGCTGGGTCTCCGCCGCTGGGGGGCAGCAGGGAGTGCAGCGAGCGGCCGGTGAGTCGCGCGGTGAAGGCCTGGGCGCGCAACTCGTCCGTGCTGCCGGGCAGACCGTGCGCGGCGAGCCAGCGGGCGTCGGCGGTGAGCTGCGCGTCGGCGTGCACGACGTCAGCGGGGGAGAGTTCGCGGCCGGCCAGCGCGCCGTTCCCCGACGGCTCGGCCCACGTCTGCACGCTGGCATCCTTGCGGGCCTGCTCCCGGCGCCGCTGCGCGGCGTCAGGGTCGTAGGCCAGTATGGCGCGGGCCAGCGCGGTACGCAGCTGGCCGGAGGTCTTGCGGCTGACATCGCCGGCCCCGAGCACGGCGGCGGCGATGTCGTTGGCAACCTCGCCGGGAAGGCCCGCGAGCAAGTCGGCGAACAGGCAGGCCTTAGCCCAGTCGATCCAGCCCGCGGACAGGGCGGCAAGTACTTCCGGCAGCCCGGCTAGGGTGACCGACACCTGCAGGATCCGGGCAGCCGACCGGCCTGTCAGCGCCAGGGCCGCGGCAGCCTCGTCATCAACGTGCTCTGCCAACTCCGGCCTGGCCAGCTCCGTGGACTGGGCCTTGCGGCGCTGAACCAGGGTAGTCAGGCACGCGGCCTGCCCCGCTTGCGCCCACGAGGTGAGCCGCTGCCAGCCGCACAGCAGCCCGATCAGCTCCGATTCGCCCAGCTCGCCGCGGCGCGCATGGGCATCGGCGGCAGCAGCCGCTAACCACGGCCCGGGCGGCGCGGTGTCGCACAAGCCGCCGGCGCTGAAGCCAGGCCCGGCCGGCCCGTTCCCCGGGTCGTGGTGCAAGAACCCGGCAGCGAACGCCTCGCCGGTCCCGTCCCACGGACCGCGCTCGTAGTCGGCCCGGACATCAGGAGGCAAGTTGGCCAGCCATGTCCGCTCGGCCTCGTCGGTGCCGTAGAACTCATCGGTCAGCGACCACGCAACATCATCTGGGTCCGTCGGGTCATCGTCCGACAGCAGCGCCGCGATCTCGGCCTCGGTCGGCTCGTACGGCGGCTCAGAAGCCCGGGGCGCTGGCTGGTGTGACTGCTGGTCGCTCATGATTTCGCTGCTGCCTCCGATCTGCTCATCTGCTCGACAATAGTATCGAATAGCACCGACAATATCCCGGTGCCGCGGTCGGGTGCGGCGAAAGTCGGACGTCGTCAGCCAGATACTTCAAAATGGGGCATGGACGAACTAACGGAGATTGACCTGAGCCGGGCACCAGTCACCGCGCGGGTGGCGCGGCGGAGCGATGTTCCGGCGCTAGTGAGCCTGATCGCAGCCGACTGTCAGGAAGCTTGGCACTGTGAGGAAGCTGGCCCTATGCGGAAGCGAGCCCGGTGAGCAAGCTTTACGTCATCCACGAGAATCCGGACTGGTACGAGCCGCTGGCTGCGGCGTTCGACCGGGCCGGGCTGCCGCACGAGCAGTGGCTGCTCGGCGAGGCCGTACTCGACCTCGATGCCGAGCCTCCCGCCGGGGTGTACTGGTCCAGGATGAGCGCGTCCTCGCACGCCAGGAACCACCCGTTCGCCAAGGATCAGACCCGCGGCGTGCTGGCCTGGCTGGAGGCTCATGGCCGCCGCGTCGTCAACGGCCGCCGGGTGCTCGACCTTGAGATGAGCAAGGTCGAGCAACTAGCGGCGCTGCGGGCAGCCGGGTTCGACGTACCGCGGACGGTTGCCGTGGCCGGCCGCGCGGAACTTGCAGCGGCTGCCAGGAAACTGCCCGTTCCCTTCATAATGAAGCCCAATCAGGGCGGGAAGGGCCTTGGCGTCCGGGCGTTCGCGAGTCATGCGGAGTTCGACGAGTACCTGGCCGGGCCCGGCTACGAGGCGCCGGCCGACGGGATCACCCTGCTGCAGGAGTACCTCGTGGCCGCCCGGCCGCAGATCACCAGGGTGGAAATCGTCGGCTCGCAGTTCATGTACGCGATAACGGCGGACACCGCGCGCGGCGGGTTCGAGCTCTGCCCGGCTGATGCGTGCGCGCTCGGCCCGGACGGCGAGCCGGCTACCGGCCCGGACTTGTTCGCGCTGCGGGCCGGCTTCGACCACCCGATCATCGGCCGCTACCTGGAGTTCGCCGCCGCCCGCGGCATCGGCATCGCTGGGTTTGAATTCATCGAGACGGCAGACGGCCGGCTCGTCAGCTACGACATCAACACCACGACCAACTACAACGCAAAGATCGAGGCAATTGCCCAGCGCCCGGCCCTCCCGGCTGTCGCCGCCTATCTCGGCGGGCTGCTGGCCGAGGCTGGGTAGCGACTCCCGGTTTCGGAGAGGACAGCGGGGCGTGACGGAGGGCTTATGCGATTCGGGTACTGGATGCCGATCTTCGGCGGCTGGCTGCGCAACGTGGCGGACGAGGGCATGCCGGTGTCCTGGCCTTACGTCAGGGATCTGGCGGCCGAAAGCGAGCAGCTCGGCTTTGACCTGTCGCTGATCGCCGAGCTGAACCTGAACGACATCAAGGGCCATCGCGCGCCGGCGCTGGACTGCTGGACCCTTGCGCCCGCAGTGGCGGCCATGACCAGCACCCTTGAGCTCATGCTCGCAGTGCGGCCGAACTATCATGCTCCCGCGCTCACGGCCAAGGCCTTGTCCACCCTCGACGTGATCGCGCCGGGCCGGATCTGCCTGAACGTAGTGTCCTCCTGGTGGAAAGACGAGGCCACCCAGTACGGCGCCCCGTTCGACGTGCACGACGCCCGGTACGCCCGCACAGCCGAGTGGCTTGAGGTCGTCGGCAGGCTGCTGAGCGAGGAGTCGGTCACGCATTCCGGCCCGCTCTACCAGCTCGCTGGCACCGTGCTGGAACCTAAGCCGTCCCGGCTGCCGCCGGTCTACATGGGCGGGGAGTCGCCGAGGGCCAAGGACGTCATCGCGGAGCGGGCGGACGCCTACGTGATGCACGGCGATGCGCCCGAGGTGATAGCGGCCAAGGTCGCCGACCTCTCCGCCCGGCGCGCCGCGGCTGGCGGCCCGCCGCTTACCTTCGGCGTCTCTGGTTACGTGATCTGCCGGGACACCGAGGAAGCAGCCCAGGCGGAGCTGGAGCGGATCCTGGACGTCCGGTCGTCGCCCGAAGCGTATGCGTCCTACCAGGACTTCGTCGAGGGCTCTCAGCTGGAATCGCAGGTCTCGCTGCAGGAGTACAGCGTCTCCAACCGTGGCCTGCGCAGCGGGCTGATCGGCACGCCCGGCCAGATCGAGGCGCGGCTGCGCGCTTACGAACAGGCTGGCGTCGACCTCATGCTGTTGCAGTTCTCGCCGCAACGTCAGGAGATGGCAAGGTTCGGCCGGGACGTGATCGCCCACTGGCCCGCCTAGCCCTCTAGCTCACGGATGGGCCGACGGGAAGGAGGCAACCGTCGGTGAGCGGGAAGAAGCCTGGCGCCAGCAGGACACGGCGCCAGCAGGACACGGCCCTGATCGGCCCGATAACCTAGCCGGGCGCTAGCCGGTTACCCGGAGCTAGCCCGTTTCCTCGCAGGTGATGTCAGCACCTAGCGTCGCGAGCCTGACGGCCATCGAGGAGTGACCGCGGTCGATCAGGTAACCGGGCGCGACGACGGTTTCGCCGTCGGCAGCGAGCCCGGCCAGGATCAGCGCGACGCCGGATCGCAGATCGTGCGCGATGACCTCGCATCCGTGCAGCGGCGTCGGCCCGTGCACCAGGACGGCGTTCCCGGCAACCTCGACTTTGGCGCCCATCTTGTTGAGCTCCTCGGCCAGCATGTAGCGGCCGTCGAAGATGGTCTCCCGGATGTAGCTGGTGCCGTCGGACAGGCAGCTGAGCGCCATGATCGGCGACTGCAGGTCGGTGGCGAAGCCGGGATAAGTGTCGGTGATGACGTTGATCGGCCGCAACTGCCGGTCGCGCCTGACCTGCACGATAGCGCCGTGGGTAGCGAACTCGACGCCCATCTGCTCGAGCTTCCAGCGGGCCACGCCGAAGTGCTCGAGCGACGCGCCGACCAGGCTGAGCTCGCCGCCGGTGATGGCCGCGGCCACCGCGAACATGCCGGCGTCGATCCGGTCTGCCATCACCGTGTGCTCTACCGCCGTGAGCTCTTCGACACCCTCGACGGTGACGAAACCCGTGCCGCCACCGGTGATGCGCGCGCCCATCTTCGTCAGGAACGCGATGACGTCCAGCACCTCGGGCTCAAGTGCGGTGTTGTCGATGATCGTGGTGCCGGGCGCCATCGACGCCGCCATGATCAGGTTCTCGGTGCCGGTGTGCGAAGGCGTGTCCAGGTACAGGTGAGCGCCGCGCAGCCGGTCGGCCTTGATCCGGATCGCGGTCTCGTGCTCGTCTACGATGGCCCCGAGCCTGGCAAACCCCCGGTAATGGAAGTCCAGGCTGCGCCTGCCGAGGTTGCAGCCGCCGACCTCGCCCTCGATGGTGGCCTCGCCGAGCCGGTGCAGCAGGGCGGGCACGAACAGCACCGAGGCGCGGAACTTGCCGGCGATCTCGGCGGGCAGGACAGAACTGGTCAGCTCGGAGGCGTCGACGACGAGCGTCCGCTCGGCCTCGTGGAACTTCACCGACGCACCCACGGCCTGAGCCAGCTCGACAGCCCGCCGCACGTCCTCGATCACCGGGACGTTCCGGAGCACCGTGCGGCCCTTCTCCGCCAGCAGCGACGCGGCGATCATCTTCAGCGCCGCGTTCTTAGCGCCCTGGACGAAGACGGTGCCTTGCAGCGGGTTACCGCCCCGGACGACATAGCGGGTCTCTGGACCGCTCGACATCGTGATGGAACTCCCGTCAGTTAGCCGCACACTGCCGACACCCGGGGACATGCCCGGCTCCTCTGCCCATGCAGACTGCGGCCAACCCTCACCGAGGACACCCGCTTGTCGTGACGTCAAGTATTCCACCGCTATCGAGCCCCCCAGACCATGATGGCAGTGTTACGTAACGTATCTGAGTGACCTCATAACGTAACTACAAGGGGATACGGCAGTCAGGACCAGCTCAGGCCCGTGATACGCTCAAACGCCGCCACATACATCTGCCGGGTTTGCTCGACGATGTCATCAGGCAATGGCGGCGGTGGTTCGTTGCTATGGCGGTCCCAGCCGGACGCCGGTGACGTGAGCCAATCCCGGACGAACTGCTTGTCGAACGACGCCTGGCTGCGGCCCGGTTGCCACGACGCGGCTGGCCAGAACCTCGACGAGTCCGGCGTCAGCACCTCGTCGGCCAGGCGCAGGGTCCCGGCCCCGTCGAAGCCGAACTCGATTTTGGTATCGGCCACGATGATGCCGCGCTCGGCCGCCATGCTGGCGCCGCGCTGGTACACCGCCAGCGTGACCCGCTCCAGCTCGGCCGCCACGTCGGAACCCACCAGCCGGTCGAGTTCGTCCCTGGTCAGGTTCTCGTCATGCTGGCCCTGCGGGGCTTTGGTGTCCGGATCGAAGATCGGCCGGGGAAGCTGCGAGCCGTCCGTCAGGCCGGGCGGCAGGCGGACGCCGGCCACTACGCCGTCCCGCTGATAATCGGCCAGGCCGGTACCGGTGAGGTAGCCGCGCGCCACGCATTCCACCGGCACCATGCTCAGCGGCATGCAGGTCAGCGCGCGGCCGGCGAACTGAGCCGGGACCGGCGCGGTTACCAGATGGTTCGGCGCGATATCGGCCAGCTGCTCGAACCACCAGGCGGAAAGCCTGGTAAGGATTTTGCCCTTGTCAGGGATGGGCGTGGCCAGCACATAGTCGAACGCGGAGATCCGGTCGGTCGCCACCAGCAGCAGCACGCCGTCATCGGTCTGGTAGAGCTCCCGTACCTTTCCTGAGTAGACATGCCGCAGGCCCGCTGCGCAGTGCCCGGGCTGGTCGCCGGCGCCGGCGCCGGCGGTCACGCGAGCCGTTCCAGCCGGTCGAAGACGCCGCCCAGGCGGCGCACGTAGTGCTCAGGGGCGCAGAGGTCATCCAGCCGAGCCTCGTCCAGCTCCCCGCCGCGCGCGGCCGCGTGCTTGCGCAGCGTTTCCCGGAACGGCACACCGGACTGCCAGGTCTCCATCGCCGCCGATTGCACGAGGGCGTAGGCATCTTCCCGCGACATCCCCGCGGCCACTAGCTCAAGGAGAACGGCCGAGGTGTAGATGAGACCGTGGCTTGACTCCAGGTTTGCCAGCATCCGGGCGGCGTCGACGACCAGGCTCTCCATCAGCGTGCTCGTCTGCTCGAGCAGGTAGTCCGTGGCGATCGCAGCGTCGGGCAGGGCGACCCGTTCGGTCGAGGAATGTGAGATATCTCGCTCGTGCCACAGCGGGATGCCCTCCATCACCGGGACAACCTGTGCCCTGACAATCCGCGCTAGCCCGCTGATCCGCTCCGCCTTGACCGGATTCCGCTTGTGCGGCATCGCCGACGAGCCCTTCTGGCCCGCGCCGAACGGCTCTGCCAGCTCGGACACCTCGGTACGCTGCCCGTGCCGGATCTCGATCGCGATGGCATCGCACACCGAGGCGATGAGGGCGAGAACGCTTACCCACTCCGCGATGCCGTCCCTGAGCACCACCTGGGTGGCGACATCGGCGGGCCGCAGGCCGAGTTCGCCGAGGACCTCGGTCTCAATCGAGGGGTCGATATTGGAGTAGGTACCGACCGGGCCGGACAGCTTGCCCACGGCCACCGACTGGCGAGCCCGCAGCAGCCGGTCGCGGCAGCGGTGCACGGCGAACGCGAAGTCGGCGACCCGGTGCCCCCAGACGTCCGGCTCCGCGTGAATTCCGTGCGTCCGGCCGACACGCAACGTCGCGCGGTGCGCCAGGGCGTGCTCGCGAAGTACCTGCAGCAGCTTCTCGCACCGGGCGGTCAGCAGGTCGGTGGACTCGGCCAGCTGGACGGCAAGGGCGGTGTCGAGCAGGTCGGAGGACGTCATGCCGTAGTGCACGTAGGCGGCTGCCTCGCGCGGCGTGGTGTTGTTGGCCCAGGCGGACAAGAATGCGATCACGTCGTGGCCGGTCACCGCCTCGAGCGCGGCTACTGCCTCAGGCGCTGGCGGCGGGGCAGCGGTGACTGGGGCGACCGCGTCCTGCGGCACCGTCCCGGCCCGTGCGTGCGCGGCCAGCACGAGCGTCTCCACCTGGCACCACAGCTCGTACTTGTGCGCCTCGCTCCAGACGTAACCCATCTCGGGCAGCGTGTAACGCTCTATCACCCTCCTATCCTGCCGCATCCGCTCCGGCGGGCCCGCCGCCGCCCGGCCCGGCCGCACCGCCTGGCGGATCTGGGCGTTCAGCGCGCGGGCGGCGCCGCGATGTCGCTGCGGTGCCAGCCGCCCCGCAGCCGGATGCGGGCTGCCGCCTGGTACGCGGCGTCCCTCGCCGCCGCCTGGTCGGGGCCGTTCGCGACGATGTTCAGAACCCGTCCGCCGCTGGCGACGAGCCGGCCGGAACTGTCCCGCGCGGTTCCGGCGTGCAGGACATAACTGCCGGGAACGCGGGCTGCGTCGTCGATCCCTGCTATCTCGTCACCGCTTGCCGGGGAAGCCGGGTACCCCTGCGCGGCTATCACGACCGTGACCGCGGCGCCCGGGAGCCAGGTCAGTTTGCCCGCGCTGGCGAGGTCGCCCGCCGCGGCGGCTGCCAGCAAACCGCCGAGCGGCGTGCCGAGCCGGTCGAGCACGACCTGAGTTTCCGGGTCGCCGAACCGCGCGTTGAACTCGACGACCCGGATGCCACGGGAGGTCAGGCAAAGGCCCGCGTACAGCAGCCCGCTGAAGGGGGTGCCGCGGCGTGCCAGCTCGGCCAGGGTCGGCTGTACGACCGTGGCGATTGTCTCGTCCGCGAGGTCGGGGGGTGCCCACGGCAACGGCGCGTAGGCGCCCATGCCGCCGGTGTTGGGGCCGGCGTCCCCGTCATATGCCCGCTTGTAGTCCTGAGCGGGCTGCAGGGCCACCGCTGATCTGCCGTCGGCGACGGCGAATACCGACACCTCCGGGCCGTCCAGGAACTCCTCGACCACCACCGTCCCGCAGGCGGCGGCGTGCTCGAGCGCCTCGGTCCGGTCGGTGGTGACGATGACTCCCTTGCCGGCCGCCAGGCCGTCGGCCTTGACCACGTAGGGCGGGCCGAGCTCGTCGAGCGCGGCCTGCACATCCGGTCCGGTGCTGCAGGTCCTGGCTGCGGCGGTGGGGACGCCCGCGGCCGTCATCACCTGCTTGGCGAACGACTTGGAGCCCTCGATCATCGCCGCGCCCTGGTCGGGCCCGAAGCACCGGAAGCCGGCCGCGCGCAGGGCCCCGGCAACCCCGGCGACCAGCGGCGCCTCCGGGCCGACGACGATCAGGTCGGGGGCGGTCTGCCTGGCCAGTTCGATGACGGCCGCCGGGTCCGCCGGGGTGACGCTATGCAGCTCGGCGAGCTCGGCGATACCGGGGTTACCAGGCGCGGCATGCAGTTGCGTGACCGCTGGATCCATGGACAGCGACCGGGCGAGCGCGTGCTCGCGGCCGCCCGAGCCGAGGACGAGTACCCGCACGGCGCCGAGCCTACCGGCAGCAGCGCGGGCCGCGATGAGGCCGGTAGGCTCGGCGATCGTCGCTGGCGCACCGGAGAGTCGGCCGTCGGTTTGGCGCAACGGCGAAGTCCAAGGACCTGACTCTCTCGCTTGACTCGGCCAATGTCCAGTGAGTCGGTCCGGTGCCTCGTCGGATAGACATGACAAAGCACGTTAACTCACACTATTGACAGGAACTCGGCCATGGGGTGATGCTGGGCTGGCCCCGATGGGAAGGGCGCCGGGATAGTCGTACATCCCAGCGCCCGGTGCCCTCATGATGTTGTCCATTCAGGTCAGGAACGGATCATGAGAACTCCGCTGGCTCTATGCCGCGCGCGTGCCCGGGAGCTGCCCGTTGCGGCGGCCCTAAACGGCCGGAACCCTAGCGGGGGGGGTATGTCGCTGGACGCCGCGGTGCTTCCCTGATGTTCGCTGCCAGCGGCCGTGGCTGATCTGCTGGTGCGCAGCGAGTCTTCCGTCTGGCGGATGACCGCGGGAAACGGACCCGGCTGGCCCGACACGGCTAAACGCGCTGCTGGCGCGATGCGCGAGGCGACAAGGCCGGACAGGGTCTGCATTATCTGGGGGCCGGACCGGGCTGGCATGGAGCTGACTGCCTGTTTGCCGGCAGAGGCGATGGTCGAGGTGCGCTACACGCGGGCGCGACTGCCGACCATGTTGATCATCGGCCAGGACGCCGTGTACCTGCCCGCGGGCACCGGTGGTGGCATGGACGAGATCGTCCGCGACATTGCCGCCGTGAGTGCCCTGATTGACTTCTTCGACTGCCAGTGGGAAAGCGCAGATCCAGACGATGCCAGGCCGCCCCGGGCCGAGGCTGAGGTGCTGCGGCTGCTGGCAGCCGGGATGAAACACGAGGTGATCGCTCGCCAGCTGGGGCTCTCGCCGCGCACGGTGGGCCGCCGGATCGATGACGCCTATGACCGGCTGGGAGCCGTCAGCGCCTTTCAGGCCGGTTTGCGGGCGGCCCGACGCGGCTGGATCTGAGGTGATCGTCTTCCTGGGTTCGCTCGCTGGCTCAGACCTCAGGGGGTGACTGGCTGCTGGCCGAGGGCCTGCAGCACGAGGTTCAGCGGGGCAAGGTCGTAGATGGCGGCGTACTGCGTGCTCGCGGTGCCGGGCAGCAGGGAGGCGGCGCCAGGGCTGTCGGTGAAGGTGATCTGGGACAGTGAGGCGGCAAGCACGCCGGAGGACAGCGGGATGCCGTTGGCCTGCAGGACGCGGCTGAGTGCCGGGATGACTTGCAGCAGGTTGCCGTGCAGCAGGCCGGTGGCTATGGCGTGTGCTTTGAGCAGGGCGGTGACGGCGGCGGTGTGGTGGTCGAGGAAGCTGGTCGTGACGACCAGGCTGGCGGCGGGTGGCTGGCCGGCGGCGCCGGCGCTGGCCTGGGGGACCTCGTCCAGGACGGTCTCCTTGTCGCTCTGAAGGGAGAGGTGCGGAACCGGCTCCACCTCCGCGCTGCGCGTCACGGAACGGTCAGTGCTGCTACTTCTCTTAAGTCTTGGCTTCGAAATATATTTATACCGTTATGCAATGCCTTGCATATCAGCTTGTCCAAGGTCGAGGCGAAGCGCCGTCCTATCATCGTGGTCGCTCTGCTGGTGATAGCGGTCGTCGTCGTGGGGGCGGCAGCCTACGTCTACTTCGAGAGCCCGAAGAGCGGGTCCCCGTTGTTATCCTACTCGGCAGACGCCTACTCCGAGGAGACCACGGGACTCTTGAATTCGTTCTCGCAGAGCACCGGCATCGCCGTGGCGCCGGTGAAGTCCGGAGGCTCGTTCTCAGATGCCAGCCAGATAGCGGCCGGGG
>DAHVAR010000264.1 GCA_027314515.1 Actinomycetota bacterium | reverse complement strand
CGACGGCTCCCCGCTGGTCGCCGACCATCGCAGTGCCAGCGTCACCCCGGTGCGGGCTATTGGCAGCACCAGGACCCTGCTGCCCGGCCGCAGCTGCAGCCGGGTGAACATGGCCGACCAGCCGGCCGGCAACGGCGCCGTCCCGGACTCGGGCAGCGGCCGGGGCAGCAGCGGCAGGCAGCAGGCAACCGCGACGGTCAGGACCGCCGCGGTCTGCCACCCGCGGGCTGGCCGGCGCCGGAACTCCAGGCGCGCCGCCAGCCGGGCGCGAGCCTCGTCGATCCCGATGGCCAGCAGCGCCGCCGCGAACCCGTCGGCCAGGATCGAAAGCCGGGCCGGCAGGATCCCGGCCAGCACCGGGACCGCCTCGATCCACTGCCACGGCAACTCGAATCCCGGCTGCGACATCCCGGCCAGGTGCAGGTGACCGCCCAGCGAGAACAGGCAGAGCACAGCCAGGGCGACGGCGGCGGCACGGCCGGCCGGCCGGCGCCAGCTTGCCACCGCGGCCACCGCAAGTAGGACGATCAGCGGCCAGCCGAGATAGGCGAGATATTCAGCCAGCCCGGCCTGGTAGCGGCTGGCGGCTGCCGCTGAGGCGGCGGTATGGAAGAACAGGGCGCGCTGCGGAGTGACGAAGTTCACCAGGTCATTGGCGAAAAGGTTAGGCGAGTACGGCGAACCATGCTCGGTGAGCGGCCCGTGGAACTGCGTCCGCAAGGCCGGGCCGGTCAGTGCCAGCGCGACCACCGCGGCAACCAGCAGGCCGGCCGCCGTCGGCAGGACGCGCCGCGCGACCGCAAGCGGCCGGCTCACCGCGAGCACCAGCACGACCAGGACGCCGGCCAGCGCGGTCGTCAGCGCGACTTCCTCGCTGACGAACAGCTGCCCGGCGATCAGCAGTCCCAGCCATGCGCCGGCCGGGATCCAGGCAGGCACGCGAGCCAGCCAGCGGGCTGGCCAGCGAGCCGGCCGTCGGGCTGACCGGGAGGGTCGGCCGACCGCCAGCCGCAGGCCCGCGTCGACGATCAGCGGCGGCAGGATGACCAGTTCCAGGTCGTAATGGCCCAGCGCGCTCTGCAACAGGGCGGGGGAGAACCCGTACACCGCGCCGGCCAGGGCGGCGGCCGGCGTGCTGACCCCCCACCGCCGCAGCACCCAGAACAGGGCCGTCGCCGAGCCGGCGAATCCTGCCGTGGTCAGGATCGTGAGGCTGACCTGAGGCCCGGCGAGCCAGGTCACCGGGGCCAGCACGACGCCGGGCAGCAGCAGCGAGGTATTCCACATGATGTTGACGCCCGTCGGCGCGTTCAGCGCGGTCGTCACCAGCGCCGGCAGCCGGCCGTGCCGGACGGCGGTGGCGGCGTACCGCATGAACCAGGCGAACTGGTCGGTGTCATGCGGATTGCCAGTCACCAGGCGTGAGGCGGGATCGGCCCACAACCGCCGGGTCAGCAGCACGGCGGCGAGCAGGTAGCACACCGGCACCGCTGCGGTCGCAGCCCGCCGGGCCCGCGTGTCATGCCCGGCAACCCCAGATTCGGGCGCATCGGCGGGGGGTCCGACGACCACCGCGGCGCGCTCGGAGTAAGAGGTCACCCAGGCCCACCATCCATCGTGAATTGTCGCGGGCAGCAATGAACCGCCGCGCTGGCTGTGCCGGAAGTAGCTGGCCTGGCAGACCGTCGGCCAAGTAAGACAGCAAGTGTACCGCCCACCAGCGATGTTACGGTATGGCCGGGTTCGGCGGGGCGCCGGCGCGGTTGCCGCACGGACAGGCGCCTGCCAGGGACCAGGCCAGTCCGGGCCCGCTCCGAGCCGGCCCGCGCTGGCGCGGTTACCCCTACCCTAGAAGACGGCGCGACTCACCGGATGACGATGTTCACGATGCGATCAGGGACGATCACCAGCCGGTCGACCGTGCCGCCCGCGGTGTGCTGCCGGTAGTCCGGGTGAGTCGTCACGAGGCGCTCGACGGCAGCCGCTGTCGCGCCGGCCGGCACCTCGACCCGGAACCGGGTCCGCCCGTTGACCTGCACTGGCAGCCTGACGGATGGTGCCGTGGCCAGCGCCGGGTCGGCCGCCGGGAAGTCGGCGCAGGCCAGCGACCCGGTGTGTCCCAGCCTGGCCCACAGTTCCTCGGCGACGTGCGGTGCCAGCGGCGCGACCATCAGCACCAGCGGTTCGGCGAGGGAACGGGGTAGTGCCCGGCCGGCCGCTGAGATCCGTGCCGCGGTGGTCGTCAGCTCCATCAGCCGTGCGATCGCGGTGTTGAACCGCAGTCCGGCGAAATCCCGCCGGACTGACGCGATCGTCGCGTGCAGCGCCCTGGCAGTACTGTCGTCCAGGGGCGCGTCCGACACTGTCAGCTTCCCGGTCTGCTCGTCGACCATGGACCGCCACAGCCGCTGCAGGAACCGGTGCACGCCGGTGATGTCGTCGGTCCGCCACGGCTTGTCCGCTTCCAGCGGGCCCATCGCCATCTCGTACAGCCGCAGCGTGTCCGCCCCGTACTGCTGGTACATCTCGTCCGGGCTGATGCCGTTCTTCAGGCTCTTGCCCATCTTTCCCGAGCGCCTGGTCACCGGCCGCCCGTGATAGCTCGGCGACTGGCCGCCGGCTCCGGCGACGTCCGCGGCCGGCACGTAGATGCCGCGCTCGTCGATGAAGGCATCCGCCTGGATCATGCCCTGGTTCACCAGCCTCGCGAACGGCTCCGGGGTCGACACCAGCCCGCGGTCGTACAGCACCTTGTGCCAGAACCGCGCGTACAGCAGGTGCAGCACGGCATGCTCGACACCGCCGACGTACAGGTCGACCCCGCCTGGCTGCAGCCAGTACCGCTCCGCGGCCGGATCGACGAACGCCTCGTCGTTGTCCGGGTCCAGGTAGCGCAGGTAGTACCAGCACGACCCGGCCCACTGCGGCATGGTGTTCAGCTCTCGCCGGTAGGAGCGGGGGCCGTCGCCGAGATCCAGTTCGACGCTCGCCCAGCCGGTTGCCCTGGCCAGCGGGGGCACCGGCTCGCTATCCTCGCCCGCGTCCGGCTCGGGGCGGAAATCGGCCATCTCCGGCAGCAGTACCGGCAGCGCGTCCTCGGGCAGCGCGACGGGCTGGTCGTCGTCGCCGTAGACAACCGGGAACGGCTCGCCCCAGTACCGCTGCCGGGAGAATAGCCAGTCACGCAGCCGGTAGCGCCGTGCCGCCCGGCCGTAACCTGCCCGTTCCAGCCAGGAGATCGCGGCGTCGAACGCGGCCCGTGCGTCCAGGCCGGCCAGCGCCGGCCCAGGCGCCTGGATGTACTGGCCAGCTGAGTCGATGACCGCCCGGACTGGCAGCCCGTAACGGCGGGCGAACTCCAGGTCGCGCTCGTCGTGCGCGGGCACCGCCATGATCGCGCCGGTACCGTAGCCCATCATCACGTAGTCGGCGACGAACACCGGCATCTGCTCGCCGGTCACCGGGTTGATTACGTAGCCGCCGGTGAACACGCCGCTCTTGGTGCCGCCCTCGGCCAGCCGCTGCCGGTCAGACAGCTGTGCCGCCGCCTCGCGGTAGGCCGCTACCGCCGCGCGCGGCGAGCCTGCCTGAGTTCCCCAGCCCGCGGGCGTTGTCTGCGGCCAGGAGTCTGCCACCAGGCGGTCGACGAGGTGGTGCTCGGGTGCCAGCACCGCGAAGGTTGCCCCGTACAGGGTGTCTGGCCTGGTCGTGAAGACCTCGATCCGGCCGTCGGCGGGCGCGGCCATCGGCAGTCCGATCACCGCGCCGTCGCTGGCGCCGATCCAGTTGCGCTGCAGCTGCTTGACGTTCTCCGGCCAGGCCAGCTGGTCCAGGTCGTCGATCAGCCGCTGCGCCATCGCCGTGATGCGCATCATCCATTGCCGCATCGGGCGCCGGTAGACCGGGAAGTTGCCGATGTCACTGCGGCCGTCGGCAGTGACCTCCTCGTTAGCCAGCACGGTGCCCAGGGCGGGGCACCAGTTGACTGGCTCGGTCGCGATGTAGGCCAGCCGGCGCTCGTCGATCAGCTGCCGCTGCTCGGCGGGTTTCAGGCCGGCCCAGCGCCGGCCACCGGGAACCGGCCGCTGGCCGCTGGCGTACTCGGCGGCCAGTTCCGCCACCGGCCGGGCGATGCCGGTGCGCTCGTCCACCCAGCTGCCGAAAATCTGCAGGAAGATCCACTGCGTCCAGCGGTAGAAACGGGGATCGGTGGTCTCGACGCTGCGCCGGGTGTCGTATCCCACGCCCAGGCGGCGCAGCTGACGGCGCATGTTGTCGACGTTGCGCCGGGTAGTGACCTGCGGGTGCTCGCCGGTGCTCAGCGCGAACTGCTCGGCCGGCAGGCCGAACGCGTCGAACCCCATCGCGTGCAGCACGTGATGGCCGGTCATCCGCAGGTACCGCGCGTAGACGTCGGTGGCGATGTAGCCGATCGGGTGCCCCACGTGGATGCCGGTGCCGCTGGCATAGGGGAACATGTCCAGCACGTAGAACTTCGGCCGGCCAGCGACGAATCCGGCGGCCATCGGCCCCGAGGGGTTCGGCGAGCTGAACGTCCCCGACGCTGCCCACCTGTTCTGCCAGCGCAGTTCGATCTCGTCGGCCAGCTCGGCGGTGTACCGGAACGGCGGCACCGTGCCGCCGTTGTCCGCGGCCTTCCGGGCTGGCTCGGGCTGCTCGGCTGGCTCGGGCTGCTCGGCGGGCTCGGGCTGCTCGGCCGGCTCGGGCTGCTCGGCCGGCTCAGGCTGCTCCGCTGTCGTCAGTTGCTCGCTCATGGCGTCGTTGCCTCTCGCGGTTGCTCCATCGGGGAAACAAAAAAGCCCCTCACCGTGAGCATGAGGGGCGGCCGCGCTGACTCAGTGCGTCAGTGCGGCCTGCTGAGAAGGAGGCTGCGGAACGTTGTCACCCGCTCAGCATACCGTGACACGCGCCGGGGGCGGTGCTTGCGGCCCGCGCCAGGGACTGGGGCTGTGCTTGCGGCCCGCGCCAGGGACTGGGGGCGGTCAGGCGGCCGCCGACGCCAGGGTGAGCGGCAGCACCGCGGCGGCGCCCGCCTCACGCAGCGCCATGGCGCCGACGGTCATGGTCCAGCCGGTGTCGAAGAGGTCGTCCACTAGCAGTACCGGGCCTGACAGCCTGGTGAGCCCGGCGCTGATCGGCGCGGGAACCTCGAATGCCTGCCAGACCGCACGCAGCCGCTGAGCGCTGTTGTGCTGACGGCCGCTTCCGGGCAGCGCGGTGGCGCCGGAGGCAGCGTGGGCCAGCGCCCCGAGATAGGGCAGCCGGCCGATCTCAGCAATCCGGCTGGCCAGGCTCTCGACGAGTCGCGGCCGGGTGCGGGACGGAAGACTGGCCACGCAGGCCGGCCGCTGCTCGAAGGGCCAGGCGGCAAGCACCTCGACCATCGCGGCGATCAGGTCGCCGGGAACGTCCGCATCGGGCGCCCCCGCTGCGAGCAGAGAACGCAGCCGGGGTCCCCAGCCCTGGTCGGTGAGCTTGCCCAGGGCCCGGCCGGGCTGGGCGGTGAGCGCAGGGCTGATCTTGCCGGATGCGTCGATGCCGAGGTCACGCATGCCGGCCGGCCACATCTTGCGCGCCGCCAGTTCGGTGCCAGGGCGGAGGAGCCGGTCGCGCGCGGCCGCTGCGGTGGCATCGGGGACCGCGGCCGGCCATGGCCGGCCCGTGCAGTTGTCGCATCGGCCGCACGGTGACTCGCCTGGATCGTCAAGTTCGCGCCGCAGGTACTCCATCCGGCACCCGGTAGTGACCAGGTAGCCGAGCATGGCCTGCTGCTCGCGGCCGCGCTCCGCGGCAACCCTCGCGTAACGGCCCGAGTCGTACGCCCAGTCCTGGCCGGTCGCGACCCAGCCGCCGGCTACCCGGCGGACCGCGCCATCCACGTCGAGCACCTTGAGCATCATCTCCAGCCGCCCGCGGGCAAGGTCAACCCGCGTCTCCAGGGCAGCTGTGGACAGCGGCCGGCCAGCCTGTGCCAGGGCTGCCAGCGTGCCGCGCACCACTGCCTCCGGCGGGAAGGCCAGCGAGCCGAAGTAGGCCCAGATGTCGGTGTCCTCCCGGCCGGGCAGCAGGATCACCTCCGCCCGGTCCGTCCTCCGGCCTGCCCTGCCGATCTGCTGGTAGTAGGCAACGGGCGACTGCGGCGCGCCGAGATGAACGACGAAGCCGAGATCTGGCTTGTCGAAGCCCATCCCCAGCGCGCTCGTCGCCACCAGTGCCTTGACCTGGTTCGCCAGCAGGGCGTCTTCGGCTGCCAGCCGGTCGGCGGCCTCATCCTTACCGGTGTAGGGCAAGACGTTGTGGCCGCGCTCGCGAAGGAAGGCCGCGGTCTCGTGGGCCGCGCCGACGGTGAGCGCATAGATGATCCCGGAGCCGGGCAGCTGGTCAAGGTAGGCGGCCAGCCAGCCAAGCCGGTGCCCGGCAGTCTGCAGCGGCACGACTGACAGGTGCAGGCTGTCCCGGTCCAGTGCGCCGCGCAGCACCAGGGTCTCGCCGTCGGCGCCGGCCGAGAGCTGCTCGGCCACATCGCGAGTGACCCGCGCGTTGGCGGTAGCGGTCGTCGCGAGTACCGGCACGCCAGGCGGCAGCTCCGACAGCAGCGTGCGTAGCCGGCGGTAGTCGGGCCGGAAGTCGTGACCCCAGTCGGATATGCAATGCGCCTCGTCCACCACCAGCAGGCCGGCCGCCACGGTCAGCTTGGGCAGTACCTGATCGCGGAAGCCCGGGTTGCTGAGCCGCTCGGGGCTGACCAGCAGCACGTCAACCCGGCCTGCCGCGACCTCCGCGTAGACCTCCTCCCACTCCTGCGCATTGCCCGAGTTCACCGTGGAAGCCCGGATGCCGGCCCGGCGCGCTGCCTCCAGCTGGTTGCGCATCAGGGCCAGCAGCGGCGAGATGATCAGCGACGGCCCGGCGCCGCGGGCCCGCAGCAGCGCCGTGGCCGCGAAGTAGACGGCAGACTTGCCCCAGCCCGTCCGCTGCACGACCAGCGCCCGTGCGCGGTCCTCGACCAGCGCCCGGATCGCTGCCCACTGATCCTCCCGCAGCCGGGCGCCGGGCCCGGCCAGGGCTGTCAGGAAGCGTTCCGCCTCGGTCCGGAGCGGGTTCAGCGGCAGGTCGGCGTGGGTCATGTGGTCCTTGCTATCAGGCCGCGCCGACAGTCCGCTGCCCGTCATGCGAACCTGGGTGTGAGACGTGAATGTAGGTGACTGGCGGGTAAGTTCGGCTGGCCTGGGGTTGTCTGAGTGTGGTGCTGAGTCAGATCGCGGGTCAGGCTGCGCTGGTCCAGGTGGCGGGCTGCCAGGCTTCGTCCCACTCATCGCTGGCTTCCAGGCATCGCAGGGTGAGAATGCCCGTGGCTCCTGGCTCGGTCCACTTCATGCCGGATAGTTTCAGCCGCTGCCCGATCACCGATTTGCAGCCGGCTTCGACGACTCCTGAGCCGACGAACAATCCGAGGGACCGGTACCAGGCGTAGTGCATGCGGGGCTCGTTGACCTGGAAGTAGTGCAGGGCCTTGTCCCGTTCGCGGGTCAGCGACCCGGTGAACCTCAGGGCCTGCCCGGCCGCCAGGAGGGCGGGGATGTCGCCGTTGCCGAGCTCGGCCAGGCGCTCGGCGAGCCACTTGTCGCGGTGGCCGGCCAGCAGCCGCCCGGCCAGGTTCGCCAGCTCGTGCACGTGCTCGCGGGCGTGGAACAAATCCACGATCTGGGTGGCGGCGGGGAAGTGCCCGGTGGCCAGGTTCCAGATCCACGGGGCGCCGTCGCCCGGGATCGTGAGCTGGCGGACGTGCCCGGCGCCGCGGCGGCGGGCTTCTGCGGCCATCAGGACCCCGAACTCCGGTGCGGGCGCGAGGGTGGCCAGGTAGGACGTGGAGCCAGGGTCGCGGACCGGGTACCCGGCCGCGTCGAGCGCGGTCTGGGTGAACGCGGCGGCCATCTTGACCTCGCGGGTGCGGGCCCGCCCGTCTTCGCCCTTGCCGGCCCGGCCCCCGATCGCCGCGGGGGTCATCGGCACGCCGGTGCCGTCAATCGCCACGTACAGCATGTCCGGCGTCTGGCCTGCGGGCGGCAGCAGGGCCACCTTCCCGCCGGCGATCGCCTCGGCGCGGGCCTGGATCCGCGCGGCGGCGGCGTTCCCGTCGGCCTCCGCCCTGCGCCCGGCCCGCTTGCCGGTCAGCATGATGCCGGCCAGCTCGCCGGCCAGCCGGGCAGCAGCGGCGAACGGCACCGCCGCGGCGGCCCGGGCGGTCATCTTCCGCAGTCCCGGCGACATCGTCTGGCTCGCGATGCCCGGCTGCTCATCCCGCGGCGCCAGCCCGTGATGACACTGATCGCAGTGATACCAGGCCCGGCGCAGCGTGACCGGGCCGAGCACGGTGTCCACGGCCTTGTCCCGGCAGGAAACCAGGTGTGCCTCATGGCCCTGCCCGCAGGGCACGCGCGGGCCGGCGTAGCCGGTGCCTGCGGCGAGCAGCTCTTCGAGCATGCCGGCGCCCAGCCGCAGCAGCCCGGCGCGGATCGCCTTCTCCGCCGCCTCCAGCCCGGCACCGCTGCCGACGGCGGCCGCCGCGGCAGCGGCCAGCCTGGTCACCTCGGCGGCGGCCCCGGCCGCGAGCGCCGCGGCGAGCTCCTGGCTGAGCTGCCCCTTTTTTGCCCCTGCGTGCCAGGGGCCGGATCGCCAGGCTGCGCTAACGGCGGCCGCGCGTCGCAGATCGCCTCGTTCACCGCCTCGATCTGCCCGGTCAGCGCCCGGAACCGCTCCCACTCCCCGGCCTCCCGCTGCGCCTTGTCCAGTTCCGGGCCCGGCCGCGGGTGCGCGGTCACTGTCTTGCCGCCCGCCCACCGCGCCCAGTTCCACTGCGGGCCGTGGCCCCGCTCGCCCGGCTGCGCGCAATGGCAGCCCGGCTTGCCGCACTTGCGGAACACCGCGCTCAGCGTCCCCCGGCGGAAGTCACCCACTCTGCCCAGATCGGCATACAAGCGCGTCCGCTCAGCTTCCAGCGCGACCAGATCCGGGTCGTCGGGCATCTGCTCCTCTACTCTGAGAAAGAACCTATCTCAGAGTGACCACATAAGCAGCACCGATCAACAACCCCTACAGTCGTGTCTCACACCCTGCGAACCTTGAGCGGGACGGAGGTATCGGGTGAAGAGCGGGGAATCGGTGACGGCATCCGGGCGGCGGGAGGTCGGGCCGCGGTCGGCTCGCATCGGGCGGTCCGGGCGAGGCGCAGCGCTGCTGATGGCCGGCGTGCTGGTCCTGGGGATCAACATGCGGGCCGCGATCACCAGCCTGCCGCCCATCTTTCCGGAGCTGGAGTCAAGCCTGCACCTCTCGGCGGCATCCCTCGCGCTGCTTGCCGCGATCCCGGTGCTCTGCTTCGGCGTCTTCTCCGGGGCCGGCGCCCCGCTGAGCCGGCGCTTCGGCGAGGAGCGAGTGCTCGGCCTGGCGGTGGCGCTGCTCGCCGCGGGCCTGCTGATGCGCGGCGTCGGCCCGGCCGTGCTGCTGTTCCCCGGCACCGTGGTCGCCGGCGGGGCTATCGCGCTGCTGAACGTGCTGATGCCGAGCCTGGTCAAGCGTCGCATGCCCGCGCGTGCCGGGCTGGTTATCGGGCTCTACCTGCTGATGCTGTCGGCCGGGGCGATCGTCGCGTCCGCCGTGGCCGTGCCGGTGTTCAACGCGACCGGCGGCGGCGCGTCGCCAGCCAGTGCGTCCGTCCGGATCGCGCTGGGCTTGTGGGCCGCGCCCGCGATACTGGCGGCAGTGCTGTGGCTGCCGCAGTTGCGGTACCGGACAGTCCCTGGCGGCGGGCAACCCCGGCAAGCGATCCAGGCAACGGCAGCGAGGCCAGGGGACGCTGTCGTGACCGACGCCGCAGCGGCCCGGCCGGCCGGCGCACTCGCCATGGGCCGGTCGGGCCTGGCCTGGCAAGTGACCTTGTTCATGGGGCTGCAGAGCCTGTCCTATTACGCCACGCTGTCGTGGTTCCCGACCATGTTCAGGGACCGCGGCGTGAGCGCTGTGCATGCCGGGGACCTGCTGGCGCTCATGAACCTCGGCAACGCGGTGACCTGCCTGCTCGTCCCCGTGCTGGCACACCGGGCGGCTGACCAGCGCAAGCTGGCCGTCGCGGCGATGGCAGCCACCGGGGCAGGCATTGCCGGCGCGGTTTTCGGGCCGGCCGGGCTCGCGCCGGAGTCCATCGCCCTGCTGGGCCTTGGCCAGGGTGCGACCCTGGGACTGGCCATTTTCTACACGATGGCCCGCGCTCCCGATCCGGTCACCGCGGCCTCACTGTCCGCGTTCGCCCAGGGCGCCGGTTATCTGCTGGCAAGCGCCGGCCCGCTGACGATCGGCTTCCTGCACGACGCGACCGGCGGCTGGGCGATGCCCGGCGTGGTCCTGCTCGCAGTAACGGCTGCAGAGCTAGTCACTGGCTGGCTGGCGGGCCGGCCGCTGACGGTGCCCGGCGGACGGCTCCACGGCGCAAGACAAGCGCGCCCGGCCTAGCGGCCCGTCCTGGCCGGTACCGGGGCCGTTCATGCTTGGCAGGGCAGCGGCGCGCTCGGGGCAGCGAGCCCGGACTCAGGCGAACGGCGAAGGCCGCCGCAGCAGCCATTGCAGCAATGTCCGCCGCGGCGGGCGCGCCTTGAAGCTTCCGCTGGCTACCTCGCCGCGGACCCGCACCCGCAGCACCACCGGCACGTCCTGCCTGCGGTGCGCCTTGACGCTGGCGCTGCCGCTGCGGACCGCAACGTCGTCGGCGTCGACGATTATCCCTGGCCGGGTCACCAGCAGCAGGCTACCGCTGTGCACATCGATATCTAGCTGCAGCGCGGGGGCACTGATCACGGCCTTCGTCAGGTCCAGCTTGACGCTGCCGCTGGCGACGTCGATCTCCATTCGCCGCGGCACCATCCACTGGCCGTCACGTTTGGCGGCGCCGCTCCCGCAGCTGATCCTGACTAGCTCCTTGGCTGCTGCTCCGGCGAGCGCCTGGCCGGCGGCCGGCGCGGACCCGGCCGGCAGCGGCGCGGCGGGCAAGTCGGTCGTCAGGACCGCGAGCTCGCTGAAGGTGCGTGCCGTCAGTGCTGCCTCGAGGCGCTCGTCGAGTTCCTCGGCCGTGAGGCGCCCGTCGCCTGCCGCGATCCGAAGCAACTCGACGACCCGGTCCCGGTCCATGTGCGAGGCTCTGAGCTCCGCCGGTGGCTCAGCCGGCCGGTCCAGCGGGGAAACTTCGCCAGTCATGGGACATACTGTAGGGGCCGGGCGTGGCAGGCGGGACGCTACGGCACGCGGGCACCCGGTTTCCGGGCGAAGGCGAGGTGGCTCGGTGCTGTGGCGAGCCGGAGCCGGGACTGGCCCGGTGCGGTGGCTACCTTGACCGGCGGCAAGTGCATGTCCATCCCCAGCGCCGTGACCAGGTCTGGTGCGGCAGGCGGATCGAGCGAAAATAGACTCACGCGGTATTGTCTCCCAATACGCCGGGTTTGTGCCCGGCGGCCGGGTCGTGCCGATCACACGAGGAGCAGATCTAGTGAGCGTGCTGGAGCGCATCCGCAGCCCGCGGGACGTCAAGGATCTCAGCGCGGAGGAACTGCCCCAGCTGGCCGCTGAGCTCCGTGATCACCTGATCAAGGTGGTGACGAGGAACGGCGGTCACCTGGGCCCGAACCTCGGGGTGGTGGAGCTCACCATCGCCCTGCACCGGGTCTTTGATTCCCCCGTCGACCGGATCCTGTTCGATACCGGTCACCAGTCCTACGTCCATAAGCTGCTCACCGGCCGGTATCCGGAGTTCGGCACGCTGCGGCAGCGCCACGGCGTCACCGGCTACCCGAATCGCGCGGAATCGGATCACGATCTGGTCGAGAACTCACACGCATCGACCAGCCTGTCCTACGCCGACGGCCTGGCCAAGGCCTACCAGCTGCGCGGTGAGACGGACCGCTGCGTGGTCGCGGTGATCGGGGACGGCGCGCTGACCGGCGGCATGTCGTGGGAAGCGCTCAACAACATCGCCGCCGCCAAGGACCGCCGGGTGGTCATCGTCGTCAACGACAACGGGCGTTCCTACCAGCCGACGATCGGCGGCCTCGCCGACCATCTGGCCTCGGTGCGGGTGTCGCAGCGCTACGAGCAGGTCCTCGACTACATCAAGACGTCCCTGTCGCATACGCCGCTGGTCGGCGCGCCGTTGTTCGAGACGCTGCACGGGATAAAGAAGGGCCTGAAGGACGTCCTGCAGCCGCAGGTGCTGTTCGAGGATCTCGGCCTGAAGTACCTCGGGCCAGTCGACGGCCATGACGAGTACGCGGTTGAGCATGCCCTGCGCCGGGCCCGTGACTTCGGCGGCCCGGTCCTGGTGCATGTCATCACCCGCAAGGGCTTCGGCTATCCGCTCGCCGAGGAGAACGACGAGGACTGCCTGCATCAGGTTTCGCCCGCGCCGACGGCAAGCCCGGCAAGCCAGACCAGCCCGGCAGCGGGCAGCGCCACGGCAGCCGGGACGCCGGCGCCGGGCCGCCCGTGGACCCAGGTCTTCGGGGACGAGATGACCGCCATCGCCGGCGAGCGCCCGGACATCGTGGCGATCACCGCCGCGATGCTGCATCCCGTCGGCCTGGGGAAGTTCGCCAGCGCCTATCCCGACCGGGTCTTCGACGTCGGCATCGCGGAGCAGCACGCGGTCACCAGCGCGGCGGGCCTGGCCATGGGAGGCATGCACCCGGTCGTCGCCGTCTACGCCACGTTCCTGAGCCGGGCATTCGACCAGGTGCTGATGGACGTGGCGCTGCACCGGCTGCCGGTGACGTTCGTGCTGGACCGGGCGGGCGTGACGGGGCCGGACGGCGCCAGCCACCACGGGATGTGGGACGGGTCCATTCTGCAGGTAGTGCCGGGCATGCGGATCGCGGTGCCCAGGGACGGCGCCAGGGTTGCCGAGCTGCTCAGGGAGGCCGTGGCGGTCGATGACGGCCCGACTGCCGTGCGCTTCCCCGGCCGGCTGACCCTTACCGACGTGCCCGCCGTCGGCCGGATCGGCGGGATGGACGTGCTCCGGCAGGCGGCCGATCCGGCCCGGCGCGATGTGCTGATCCTGGGCGCGGGGCCGATGGCGGGGGTAAGCGCGCAGGCGGCTGACCGGCTGGCCGACCAGGGGATCGGCGTGACCGTGCTGGATCCGCGGTGGGTCAAGCCGCTGGATGACGCGCTTCCCGGCGTGGCGCGGCACTACGGCGTGGTGGTCACGGTCGAGGACAACGGCAGGGTCGGCGGGTTCGGCGACGCGGTCGCCAGGCTGCTGCGTGACAACGACGTGGACACGCCGGTCCGCACGTTCGGCCTGCAGCAGAGCTTCCTGGAGCATGGCGAGCGGGCCGCGCTGCTCGACGCGCAGGGCCTGACCCCGCAGCACCTGGCGAGACGGATCACCGAACTGGTCGCGCGCCGCTCCCCGGAGCTAGCGGACGAGGGCCAGCGCCTGAGGTGACCAGCGCCTGAGCTGACCAGCGCCCGCGCGCACCGCTGCCGCTGGCGCGCGGCAGTAGTGGCAACAGCGCATTTCCTCACTTATGCCCGGATCTTGCCGCCGGGTGCTGCCCGGTTCCGGCCCTGAAGAACGTGCTGGAGTTCGGGACCGGAGCGAACGAGCCGAATGGCGGTCCGAGACTCGCCGACTCGAACGTCAGCTGCCAGATCTGCCCCGCGTTGGCGCCGTAGACCGCGCCCGGGCAGTGCTTGCCGCCGGACTGCGAGCGATAGCACGAGGCTGTGCCGGCCATCGGATGGCTGACCGGCCCGGCAGGGTTGAACTCCGACACGAACCCGGCCAGCCTGGGCGTATAGCCGGCGAACGCGGCGAAGTCGTAGTTATTGGCCGTCCCGGTCTTGCCGGCCTGCGGCACGGCAGCGCCGTTCCTGCTGAACCCGTCGCCTGTCGCGGTGCCGCTGCTCAGCACGCCGCGCAGGATGTAGGTGGCGGCAGCCGCGACGGCGGCGGAGAACACCCGGTGGCAGCCCGCTGAGGCGACCGGAAGCTGCCTGACCTGCCCCGGGCTCGAGCCGACCGCGGTGATCCGGTCGATGGCGACCGGCCTGCAGTAAATGCCGCCAGCGGCAACCGACGCGTAGGCGGCAGCCATCGTCATTGGTGACACGTTGACCGAGCCGAGCGTGAATGACGGCACGTCGTCGGCAGGCGGCTGGTAATCGGCGGTGCCGGGCTGGCCGGCCGGCGAAAGCAGCGAGCCGCCGTCAGCGCGGTGGTCGCCCATGCTGACCGCAGTCCTGACCACATTGCACAGGCCGACTCGTCGTTCAAGCTGGGCGTAGAACACGTTGACCGACTGCGTGGTACCGGTGTAGAGCGAATAGGTGCCAAGCGCCGGGCCGTCCGCGTTGGCAACCGGGAACGAGCCGGTCCGCTTGCCCGCGCAGGTGTAGTACGGGCCGACCACCGCGCGTGCGGGAATGGTCATGCTGAAGCCGAACGGTATGCCGTCCTTGAGCGCCGTGATCAGCGTGAACAGTTTCGCCGCCGAGCCGCTCTGCACCCCTAGGCCACCGTCCTGCGCGGCGTCGACGGCATAGTCGATGCTGTCCTGATAGCGCCCGTTGCCGTACGGCCGGTCAACCGCGATGGCTTCCACGGCTCCGGTGCCGGGCTGAATCAGCACCTCGGTAGCCGCGTTCTGACCAGGGTTGTCCGCCGCCGGCGGCGCGGGCACCATGAAGTCGACGGCGTTCTGCGCCGCATTCTGGTCCGGCGGATTCAGCGTCGTGTAGATGGTCAGCCCGCCGGTGGTGTTCAGCTCCTGCCAGGCGGCGTGGTAGGCAGGGTTGGTTCGCAGCTCGGCGATCACGTAGTCGCAGAACCAGGCCGCAGACGGGGCTGCGCTGAGGCAGCCCTGCTGCACGGGCTGCGGCCGGAACCGCACGCCGAGCGGCGCCCGGCTTGCCGCGGCCGCGGTGCCCTTGCTGATGTAACCGAGCTGCGCCATCCGGCCGAGTACCACGTTCCGGCGCTGGATCGCCATGGCCGGGTCGGTCAGCGGGTCGAAAAGCGCCGGGTTCTCGACCAGGCCGGCCAGCATCGCCGACTCGGGCAAGGTGAGGCTGGCGGCCGTCCGGCCGAAGTAGCTCTCGGCCGCCACCTCGATGCCGTAGACCTGGTTCGCGAAGTACGCGACGTTCAGGTAGGCGGCCAGCAACTGGTCGAGAGTCAGCTCGTGCTCGACGTTCGCGGCTATCCGGAGCTCGCGGATCTTGCGCCCGATGGTCTCAGCGACCGCGGCCTGCTGCTCTGCGCTGCTGGTCGCGGTCAGCAGCGAGGCGTTCTTCACGTACTGCTGCGCCAGCGTCGAGCCGCCCTGCACGTGCCTGCCGGTCAGGTCGGCGACGAGCGCACGGGCGGTGCCGCGAAAGTCAATCGCGCCATGCTGGTAAAAGCGCGAGTCCTCGATAGCCACGATGGCGTCGCGCATCACCGGGGCGATCTGGTTATAGCTGACCGGTACCCGGTATATGTCGTTCGGGTAGTAGTAGGTGATCAGCCTGCCACGCGAGTCCACGATTTCGGACCGGGCCGGCAGCTCGGCAAAGGCCGGCACCCGCAAGTCGTTAAAGGCTTGCGCGGCGTCGCGGGCAGCGATCCCGGTCATCCCGGTGACGGTGAGGGCCATGCCGCTGGCTAGCAGCCCGGCCAGGACGGCGAGAACTGCCAGTTCGGCGATCGCGTGTACGACGGCGGCGGCCGGCGGCCGGCTCCGGCTAGCTTTCACGCAGTGTTCCTACTTCACCTGACGGCGGCACCTGAAGGCCGCCGGTTTCGGTAGTACTCGAGACGGCCAGGGAATGCGGATACCCGCTGCCGGCTCAAGACAATGCGGACTAGGTGCTAAGGGACGGCAAAGGGGATACCGCGACAGCAGTTGCCGTTCTCAGTTGCGGAAACTGGCCTGGCGGAGGCGGAGCCGCATCAGGAGCGATCGGGTCAGCTCGCTGACTTCGGTCACGTCGAGGAGCCTGGCGGCCAGCAGGTACACCGCGAGGCCGCCGCCGCCGCCGATGGCCACGATGGCCAGGGACGTGGCGGTGCCAGCCGGGGCGATCCGGTCGGTGATCACTGATACCGCGATTGCGAACACCGCGCCGGGAAGGGCCGCGATATGCATCCGCAGCAATGTCCTGCCGATCCGGCGGGTGTCCAGGCCGCCTATCCGCCTGGACAGGATCCGCCACAGCCAGGCCGACATCAGCAGGCTCGCCACCCCGAACCCGACGCCGAGGCCGGCCACGACGTCAGCGGGCGGCAGCGCGAGCAGGGCGGCGACGGCCAGCACGATGCTGACTGCCATCGAGACCGCGCCGACCAGGGCTGGCGTCCGGCTGTCGTGCATGGCGTAGAACGCCCGCAGCAGCAAGTTGAACAGCGTGTAGGGGAGCAGGCCCAGGCAGAAGACCCCGAAGATGACGCCGAGGTAGGCAGCGGAGGCGGCGGAGGTGGCGCCGTGGCCGAAGATGCCGCGCGCGAGCGGCGGACCCAGGACGGCGAGGATCATCGCGGCCGGCACGATCACGACCGAGGACAGCCGGGTTGCGGCGGAAACGTCGCTGCTCAGCAGGCGGTGCGCGCCGACGGCGGCATGCGCGCTCATCCTCGGCAGCATGGCCGTGATCACCGAGACGCCCACGATCGCGTACGGCAGCTGGAAAAGCTGCCACGCGTTGCTGAACGCGGCGTATCCGGCTCCCGCGCACGTCTGGCAGACCCGCGCGCCAGCATCGTTGGACACGATCGTGGTCGTCACCAGCGACAGCTGGGTCGCCAGGACGTACACGAACATCCAGCCGCTCATGCGGCCGATCTCGGCGACTTCTGCCCGCCTGAAGTCAAATCGGGGCCGCCAGCGGAACCCGACCCGGTGCATCGACGGCCACAGCGCCACCGTCTGCAGCACGATGCCGAGAGTTGTCCCGACGCCGAGCAGCCGGACCTGTCCGGCCGAGATGTCCTGCGGGGTACGGCTGGTGCCCGCCACCACGATCATCGCGACGCTGACTCCGATGACCACCAGGTTGTTCACTGCGGGCGTCCACATCGGCGATGCGAAACTGCCGCGGGCGTTGAGTATCGCGCTCGCCAGCGAGCTCACGCCATAGAAAAAGATCTGCGGCATGAAGAAGTAAGTGAAGATCACCGTCAGGTGATAGGTAGCCGCATCGGGCATGCCATGGCCATAGATAGCCGTGAGCGGCACCGCCGCCGCGGTGGCGATCACCGTGATGCCGCCGAGCGCGATCACCCCGAGGGTGAAGATGCGCTGGTCGTACGCCTCGCCGCCATCGTGGCTCGTCTTGGCCGCGTTGACCAGCAGCGGTACCACCACGCTGGTGAGAATGCCGCCCAGCGCCAGGCTGTAGACGGCATTGGGCAGGTTGTTGGCGACGTTGTAGGCGTCGCCCAGGCTCTGAGTGCCGATCGCGTACAGCAGGACGGCAGTCCGAAGGAGGCCGGTGAGCCGCGAGACGATCGTTCCGAGCGCCATCACGCCGCTGGATCGGGTCAGGCTCGGGCTGACCTTCGGCGGCCGGATCGCGCTGCCGGGGCCGGCCGGGCTGGTGCTGTTACCCGGGGTTACGGCTGTGCCGGGCGTGCCAGCGGTGTCATCTCGATCCGCGGCCGTCATCGGCCCCCGCCAGGCCGCGCGGTCGCGAGGGCGGACCGCAGCTTGGCCCGTGCCGGACGCTGAGCATCCCTGGCGCGCTGGATCGACGTCGCGCGCGCCACCTCCTCGAGATTGTCCGCGAGCGACGGAAGATCCGCGGCACCGTAGCGCCGGATGACCGCTGCGCAGATCAGGAAGTCAGCCAGCGCGGGGTTCTTCGGCAGGCACGGCCCGCGCAGGTAGGTGCCGATCGCGGCGCCCAGCATGACGCCTTCGGTGCCGTCACCGTTGTTGCCGCGCCCGCTGAGGACATGGCCCAGTGGCCGCGCCGTCCCGCCGAGGTAGGTGCTGCCACGGTGGTTCTCCAGGCCCGCCAGCAGCGTGTCCCGCCAGCGGACGACCAGCTCGCCGGCGGTGCGGTCGCTGCGGGCTGGCGGGACTGTGCCGTAGCGGCCGCTGAGCGGCGTGCTGTGCCGTATGGTCCAGGCGTCGAACAGGCTGATGCCGGGGAGTTCCGCGCCGCGCTCGGGCTGGCAGAAGCGGCCGAACAGCTCATAGCCGCCGCCGACCGCAAGCGCAGCCGCGCCCAGGGCGACTGCCTCCCTGATGCCCTGGCCCTTCACTCTCCGCAGATCGGCGGCGACGAGCGCCTGCTGAGACTCGCCGCCGCCGCCGATAATGACCAAGTCCAGCGCATCCGGCCGGAGGCAGTCGCCCAGCCGCAGCTCGGTCACGTCGACCGCGATGCCGCGCCACTCGCACCGGCGCACGACCGTCTCGACGTTGCCGCGATCACCGCAGGTCGACATGATGTCCGGGTACAGGTAGCCGACCGTGATCTTCAGGCCCGCCATCGGCCGCCTCTCGCCTGCTCGCGCGTCACCTTCCGGGCCGCCTCCGGGCTGGCTAGCGCCGAGCGCCGGCGAGCTGGTGACGTCCGAGCTGCTCCCGCTCGATCCAGCTGTCGATGACGCTATCGCTCTCCCATGACGTGATCAGGGCGTAGCGCGGCAGCGGGCCAGGGTGCCATACCACGTGCCAGAGCCGCTCGGTATCGATCACCAGCTGCATGCCGGGATGCAGCCTGATCCGTGTCTCGGTGGCGGGATCGTCTTTGTCCTCGCGCAGGATGAACATCGACTCGCCAGGCGTGTCGGCCAGCTCGAGCCAGGACCGGATGACCCAACCGGACCCGTCGGGGTTCAGCCGGTTGTTGTCGTCGAGGTGCAGCTGGCGGAGCGCGGTCGGCTCGTCACTGGGGTTGAGCTTGATAACGCGGACACGGCCGTAGTTCCCGCCGATCTCCTCGACGTAGCGGGCAAGGCTGGGCGCGAGCATGCGGTTCGCGGTCCAGATCCCGTCCTTGTCCGGCTTGCCGTGGTCCCAGAAGCCGCGGCAGTCCATCTCGCCGGTCGCCGACGCCAGCGGCGCGAAGTTAGTGTCGCCGCCGCTCTTCCAGTCCATGTACTCCAGCGATTCCCATTCAGCCGGAGCAATTGCTGGCCGTTGCCGGTCGCGTAGTACTACGTAGCCTTTGTCGGCCATGATGTCGAGCTTGTGGTGCATGCGTTCCCCCCGTGCTGGCCTTCGATTCCCCCAATCTCCGGTGCTATTTCCCAGCAAGCCAGCCGGCTACCCTTGCCCGGCCTGCCTGAATACCCGGCCGTAATGGCCATTTTGCCAAGCACTTACGTATCTGCGGCGCCAGAATGTCGCGCTGCCGGCACCTGGCGCCGCAACTGCTCCTGCTCCTCATCGCCCGGCTGCGTCGGTGACCAGGCGATTAGCTGGGATTTACCCCGTTACCTGTCATATTCTCGACGGGCTCTGCGCGCGAGCGAGGGGATTGCTGGCACGCCGACATGCGGCGGCAGGGCAGAATCTAGTGACATGCGGACTCTTCAGGTAGCAGTCGTCGGCTCCGGCCCAGCCGGCCTGTACACGGCCGAGGCGCTGATCAAGCAAGCCGCGGCTCTCGACCCCCCGCTCGCGATCCGGGTGGACGTGATCGACCGGCTTCCTACTCCGTACGGGCTGGTTCGGTACGGGGTCGCACCTGACCATAAGTCGATCAAGTCGATCGCCGAGTACCTGCGCAACGTCCTGGAGCACGACTCGGTCAGCTTCGTCGGCGGCGTGCACCTTGGTGAGGACGTGACCAGGGAGGATCTGCTCGCGATTTATGACGCCGTCGTGTACGCGACCGGCGCCATGCGCGACCGGCGTCTCGGGGTCCCCGGTGAGGAACTGCCCGGCAGCGTCGCCGCCACGGACTTCGTGAACTGGTACTGCGGCCATCCCGACATCGATCCTGCCGCGTTCACGCTCGACGCCGAGTCGGTGGCAGTGATCGGCGTCGGCAACGTGGCCGTCGACGTGGCCCGCATACTGTCGCGCAATCCCGAGGAGCTGCGCGAGACCGACGTTTCCCAGCCGGTGCTCGAGGCTCTCATGGCCAGCAAGGTCCGTGAGGTCCACATGATCGGTCGCCGGGGCCCGGCTCAGGCCAAGTTCACCACCAAGGAGCTTCGCGAGCTCGGGGAGCTGCCCGGTGTCGACATTGTCGTCACCGAGGACGAAGTGGACCTGAATGCCTACGACGCGACCGGCGGAAGCGCCGAGCTGGCCGAGACTGACCGGCATGTGCGGGGTAACTACGCGGTCATCAGGGACTGGGCCGGGCGCACGGCGACCGGCGCAGCGCGCCGGCTGACCGTCAGGTTCTGGCTCAAGCCGACCGAGATCCTCGGGGAGAGCTCGGTGACCGGCCTGACGCTCGAACGCACCAGGCTGGACGAGACGGGTCGCCTGGTCGGCACCGGCGAGCGGCAGACGCTGGATGCACAGATGGTGCTGCGCTCGGTGGGGTATCAGAGCGTACCGCTGGCCGGGGTGCCGTTCGACGAGCAGGCCGCCATCGTGCCGAA
>DAHVAR010000262.1 GCA_027314515.1 Actinomycetota bacterium | reverse complement strand
CCACCAGGGCCGCGACCACCCAGGTGTTCCCGTACGCGACCTTCTTGCCGCCCTGCGCGGACCCGTCATAGGCCCACCGGGCCTGGAAGACCTTGCGCCCCCACCGCTGGAAGAACGTCCCGTCGCACGCCACCACCAGCGGATCGCCCGCAGCCAGCAGGTGCCTTGCGATCAGCCGGGCCACCGCCAGGCCCAGCTCATCGGTCTCCCGGGCCGCGCCGGAAAAGAACCAGCACGCCCGCCGGAACTGGGCCGCTACCCCCGCCGCCGCTGCCATCGCCACCACCGTGCGCCGACCGGCCAGGATCATCCCGCACGCCAGCGTCATGAACAGCGCGTGCGTTGACCGGCGCTTAAACGCCGGCGCCAGCTCCTGCAGCAGGTTCCGCCACGACGACGGCATCGGTAGGCTCGCACCAGGCAGCATCGGCGGACACTCCGGTAACTCGGCGGTGTGATAAGCACCGCCGATGCTGCCCCACCGGGCGACACAGGCAAATCAGCCACGCCGTAACGTACTCACGCAATCACTCCCCCGCCGCATCGCGAAGCCAGCCCTTCCGAAACTCGGAAACACGAGTAAGTTGATGTCACTGGACGGCTTGCTGGCGCGTCCCTGCCCGCGGCCCGCGGCGGGGTGCGCCGGACCGCATCCATCCGCCGCTTGAAGTCCGCCATCCGCTGCCTGGCCAGCCCGATGTCAGGCCGGGGCACTGCTCCGGTGTCCTTCTCGATCGCGTGCAGGAGCACCACCAGATTCTCCGAACGCTGGTAAAGGATGCGATAGCGAGTGTTCGCAAACCGGACCCGCAGCTCGCGCAACTCGCCCTCGATCTGTGAGGTGATCGGGAATGCTGCAGGCGGCTCTTGCGGCAGCCTGCCGTTCAGGTGCTCTTCGATGAAGTCGTCGATCTTCGCGGCACGCTTGGGTGGAAGCGCCTGGATGAACTCGCCGACCGGTTCGCCGCCACGTGAATCCCGGTCGTAGACCGCCTGAGTGCGTGCCACCGACCGAGCATTTCAGCCTGGTCCGACAGGAGAACTGTCGACAGCTGACACCGTCTTCAGCTCGAAGCGACCGATGCACCGGATGGGCAGCGTTGAGCTACTGCCTTGATCTGGGCGGTCATGCCGGTGCCTCCGAGGTCAGTTCGAGGAAGGTGACTTCCAGCAGGCCTGCGTCGTTGACCAGGTCGTGGACCGGGACGCCGGCGGCGAAGGCGATCTCACCGATCTGCTCGCTCGATGCTCCCTGGACGAGCAGCGCGTGGTCGGTGCCCGTCGTCACCTGCAGCGCCTCGTCACGCAGCGCGGTGGTGAGCCGCTGCGGGTCGGCGCTGCGGACGCGAACCGCGCCGCCGGCCCGGGCGGTCGTTCTGCCAGTGGAGACGAGAGCACGAGCCGCCCGCGACTGATGATCAGGATCCGGTCGGCGGTCTGGGCGACCTCGGCGAGGACATGGCTTGAGATGAGCACCGTGCGGCCCTCTGCGGCCAGGTGGCGCAGGAAGTCCCGCAGCCAGCGAACTCCCTCCGGGTCGAGCCCGTTGGCCGGCTCGTCGAGAATCAGCAGCTCCGGGTCGCCGAGCAGTGCCGCCGCGAGCCCGAGCCGCTGACGCATCCCCCAGCGAGTACCCCTTCACCCGCCGCCGGGCGGCGTCGCCCAGTCCACCAGGCGCAGCACCTCGTCGGCACGTGAGTCGGGAAGATCGACGGCTTGGCCGAGCATCCGCAGGTGATCGCGGCCTGTGCGGCCGGGATGGAAATCGGTCGCCTCGAGCACGGCACCGACCCGCAACGCCGCACGCGGCAACTCCGCGTACGGATGATCGAACACCAGCGCCCGGGCACTCGACGGCGCTACCAGCCCCAGGATCATCCGCAGCGTCGTCGTCTTGCCGGCACCGTTGGGTCCGAGGAAGCCCGTGATCGTCCCGGTCTCCAGCGCAAACGACAGGTCCGTGACCGCTGAGACCTCACCGAAGCGCTTGGTCAGCGACTCTGCTTTGACGACCGCTGTCACCTGCGGCCCTCTGTCTGGTCAGGTTGAGCCAGCGCGGATGCAAGCTCGTGCAGCGCGTCTGAGGCGTTCACGCCGAGAGCGCCCAGCAGCACCGCCGCGGGATCTGGTGGCTGGAGAGCGAGGATCTGGGCCAGCACCTCGGGGCCGGTGACCTGGAGCTTCCGATGGCCCTTGGGCTTGTACGCTTCCTCCAGCACTTTCTTTGCTGCGGGCGTCATGCGGAAGCGATCTTTTTCAGCGACGTCCCTGATCCCCGGCTTCTTCGGCACGGCGCGCATCGGCAGCGCGGGAGCGTCCGCGCCGGAACCCAGGCCCAGGCTGCCCAGGGCTTCGCGATCGAGCGAGTCGAGGGCCTGGCGAGCCTGTTGCAGGCTCACGCCCAGCACGGCTTCGATCGAGGGATCTTCAAACAAGGCGAGCAGGATGTGATCGGTGCCCGTTCGGCGATCACCTCGGCGACGAGCCTCCTCACTAGCTTGCAGGTAGATGGCCCAGGGGTGAAGCATCTCTGGTACCACGGGTGGGGTGGTCATGACGACTCCTTGTTGTATTTGGTGTGCACCGACTGGCGGGTGACGCCCAGGGCATCTCCGATCTGCTGCCACGACCAGCCCTTTGCCCGGGCCGCCGCGACGTGCTTGGCCTCGACCCTCTCGGCCAGGCGATGGAGCGCCAGCGACGCGCGAAGCCCAATCGCGGGGTCATCCGACGAGAGACTTTCGCTGAGTTCTTCCATGTCCACGCCTGTCAGTTTAGATTGACACCCTTGGCCTGTCAATCCAAACTGACACAGCAGACCGCCGCGCCGGAGTGCTACAGATGGCCGTTCGCGGGCGTGCAGAATCACGGGCCGCAGCCGGATCGCTGAGGCAGGCGAACTGCGGTCGTAGCGGACAACGTCCGCCAGCTATGGCTCGAACTCAGGGATTTCGTCGGCGAGGAAGCCCGGTATGCGTTCGGCACCAGGTACGGCCGGTTCCAGGCCAGCGGTGAAATGTGGCAGGCGACAGGTGTTCGCCGTGATGGGATCTTGCGGCAGGGTGATTACCGGGCGGATGGAGGTTTCCAGCCAGTTCGCGGCGCTGGCATGGCTGCGCATGTAGCGGACGTGATCAGTTGCGCGAAGCCAACGTTGGATAGCGACTCTGGGTAGGCACCAGCACCTGATCCCCGAGGAAAACGACAGATCAGTGAGAGGAACGCCGACGAGGTGCCGGTTCCTGTCCCTGGACTGTGCTTGCAGCAGTGAGTCGCAAAGTCCGCCGGAATCACCTCGCGGAGCGGGGCTCTGGTCTGGACTGGCCGCCTGGGACAATCGCCTTCGGAATCCGAATCAGACCGTCCTCGAGATGCTCTGCTGGCGGCGCGGTTCGGATCGCAGTTCTTGGGTTCGCAACGGGCAGTCGGGGCTGAGGACGTGGTGGAGAGGCGCTTGGCCATCCAGCTCAAGACGCCCGAAGGTGGCCATTTTGACGAGGCACCGTCAAGACGGCCACGTGACGAGGTCCCGCCGACATGAACTGCGCCTCGGGTTACTTCGGCGAGCGGCCTGGCGTTCCTGCCCATATCGGCGGCGGCTCATGATGAGCTCGACGATCATCTCCCGGGCCCGCTGCCTCGCGTGGCACCAACAGCGCTCATCGTGCGGTGCCTGGGCTACTTCGACGATCCCGACGGACACCTCTTCGAGCTGATGACCGCGCCGTACAGCCCTGATCCCGCGGCGTGAGCGGTTACTCCCACCTTCGGGGCGTGACTCGACGTTCGATGCGAGTAGCGTGTTCTCGGGCGTCACTTGCGAACCGGGAGCGGGTCCATTGCAGTGCTCTCGGGGTTGCCGTCGAGTGTCGGAATCGGCGCACGCTTTGCCGGAGTCGGCGGATCTGCGAGAATCCGGTCTGTGGTCAAGGTTCGCTTGCACGAGATCACGATCGACTGCGCCGACGTGCTACGAGTCGCGACCTTCTGGGCCGGCCTGCTTGGCGGCGAGCCGTACGAGCCGATGCCAGGCTGGCTCCGGCTCGGCTCGCCATCCGGCGGGGGGCCGATGCTGAACTTCCAGCCGGTGCCCGAGCCCAAACAGGGCAAGGCGCGGGTGCACCTCGACCTGCTGACCGACGATCTTCATGCGACGGTCAGCCGCGTCGTCGCGCTCGGCGGCCGGACGACCGGTGAGCGCCACGACTACGGCGAGGGAGCCGTCGTCGTCTTGGCCGACCCGGAGGGCACTGAGTTCTGCATGGTGGCCTACCGCAGCTGACTTGTGGCACAGCGATGCGGGCGCACCCCTCGTCTCGCCGTAGTCCCTGTCGCACAACGGGATCCCCGTTTCCGGGACATTGTGTTGGCTGGCGGACCCGTGCCCTGGGCCCGCCGGCTGTTGCGCCATCCCGCCAGAGTCGGACGGGTCGCCGAGCGCTGGGGTCTCGGGGGCTACCGCAGGCTGACTGCGGCCGCCACGTAGCCAGCTTCACCGGCCTTGGGATCCCCGCCCGGCAACATGACGCCCGTACCGGTGCCCTGCAGGTCGCCGTGGAAGGTCTTGAACAGCTCGAAACGGGTGACTGCCCCGTCGAGCTCTGCAGACCCCCCGGGCGCATCGTGACATCGAAGCTGCCGCTTGCCTTGTCGGTCATGGCGCACATTCTGCGCTCCGCTCGAGGCCCGCTCGTGGATTCGGCTGGGTCGTCGGCGTGCAGGGCCCCTATGCCCGTGGCGTGCCGGTATGCCCAGTGCAGTCGAGGCTCCCGCGGCGGACATGCCGCCCGCGACCACGAGCGCTCGGTGACACGCCGAGCGAGGCAACTCGCCGAGCAGACATCCTGTGCCACGAGCGATCACATCAACCTTGCCGTCTGGCAGCCGAACTTACTGCGGGCGCCCGCCCCGGCGCCGAGTCACCGTACGTACGTACGTGCCGATGAGGGATCCACTGTCGGGGCGTCGCCGCCTGGCTCGTTTGACAGACTGCGGACGCTCAGCCCCTCTGTCCCTGTCACGTAGTGTGTGGCACGCTGTCGGATATGACGTGTCTTTGACGTCGGGTAGCCCTCGTGACGGGTGCCAGTAGGGAAGCCGGCCGAGGTATCCCAGGGATGGGCTTGCGGGACGCCAGGGAGGAATCATCCTGAGCCGACGATGATCACGCAGGAGCGGCGGCGTCGGATCGGCTGTGGAAGGTGCGCCGGTAGGCGGAGGGCGGTACCCCGACGCCCCGGGCGAAGTGGACGCGCATGCTGGCGGGGGTGCCGAAGCCGCAGGCGGTTGCGATCCAGTCGATCGGCAGGTCGGTGGTCTCCAGCAGCTGCTGGGCGCGACGCACCCGCTGGTGCAGCAGCCACTGCAAGGGCGACACTCCCAGGGTCGCGGCGAAGCGCCGTTCCAGGGTGCGGGGGCTCACCCCGGCGTGCTGGGCCATGTCGGCGGTGACGAGGGACCGATGCAGCCCGGCTTCGATCCAGGCCAACAGCTCGCTCAGCCAGTCGTCGGCTAGCGAGGCTGGCAACAGCGGGGTGCGGGCGTACTGGCATTGACCCCCGTCGCGGTGTGGTGGAGTGACCAGTCGCCGGGCGAGCTCGGCGGCCACCGAGGCGCCATGGTCGATGCGTACCACATGCAAGCAGGCGTCCAACGCTGCGGCGGTGCCCGCAGAGGTGATGACTTCGCCGTCGTCGATGTAGAGCACCGATGGGTCGACTGCTACCCGCGGGTAGCGGCGTGCGAGCTCTGCGGCGTGCATCCAGTGCGTAGTCGCCCGCCGGCCGTCGAGCACCCCCGCGGCGGCGAGCACGAAGGCGCCCGAGCAGATCGACAAGAGACGGCTGCCCCGCTCGTGCGCCGCTCGCACGGCGGCGACCAGATCGGCGGGCTGCTCGTCGTGGACGCTGGCGCACGCCGGCACCACCAAGGTGTCGGCCGCCGCCAGCGCCTGGGATCGGCGTGTCCGGCTTCCCGCGTCGAGGTAGAACCCGCCTGCCAACGCAACGCGCCCCTCGCCGAGCGCGACGATCGAGAAGTCGTACCACGGCGAGGCGATGTCGGAGCGGTCGATCCCGAACACCTCGCAGGGCACCGAGGCCTCGAAGATCGGCATGTTGGCCGAGACCGCCATCACGACGCGATGCACGCCAGAGCGCATGGCGCAAATCTAGCGCATCCTGTCGTTCCCGCCACTTGTCCCTCAGGCGCCAGCAGGCGATCCTCGACATCGTGAATCGTTCGTAGCCGCTGTGATCGGATGCTTTGCCAGCCTCTCAGCCTGGTCGAGGAGCCGGGTCGCTGTCGCGCACACCAGCGCGACTGTTCGACACATATCGTCCGGCCCCCAGTGACCGAGGTTGCCCGCACGCCTTCACCCGACTGGCCACGCCTCCGCCCGCCGTCCACATCGGCGAGTCCCTCGAAGGCCCACCCGCTTACCCCGACCGTGTCCTCCTGCCCGATCCGCCACCATCCGGCATGAACTCCAACAAGAAAGGCACCTTCATGACGACGCTCTTCGACCCCCATCAGTCCAACCAGGTCACGGCCGTGCCACCGCTCGGCCCGCAGGAGGGGCACGACTACTTCGCCACCAAGCTCGCCTGCGAGGCCGACCCGGCCGACATCGCGCGGGCCGTCGAGGGCGGCGGGGCCAACTTCACGCTCATTGACTGCAGGCCTAGAGGCAACTACAACAAGGCCCACCTTCCCGGCGCGATCAGCCTCCCATGGCCAGAGATCACCGCCGAGACTGCTGCCGACCTACCCGACGGGCTGCTCGTCACCTACTGCTGGGGGCCGTCGTGCAACGCGGCGACCAAGGGCGCGGCAGCTCTCACCGGGGTAGGCCGACAGGTCAAGGAGATGATCGGCGGCATCGAGTACTGGATCCGCGAAGGTCACCCCACCGAGGGCAAACGCCCCATCGTTCCGGGGGAGGAGAAACCGTCGGACTGGGGGCTGAGCGCGTGAGTCGAACCGCGCCGTCACGAGACGTCGGCGTCCCAGCATGGCAACCCCCGTCAGCAGATTCTTTCGGCCGACATCCTGCGCAGCACCGACGCGCTCGTCCAGTCCTACCTGAGCTGCGTCGAACGCGACAGCGAAGTCGCCCTTGTCGCCATCGACGGTTCCCTCACCCGCGGTGTCCGGCGTGCCAGTGCCCTTGCGCAGGAATCGAGGTCGCCCGCCTGGGGCAACCACACGCCCTGCGCCGACTCGTCGACGCGATCATCCGACGCATCAGCACACCCACGCCTCCCGGCGACCCTCAGCACCAAGGCCGGAATTCGAACGACGCGCACCACGCGGCGGCGCCCCGCCCCGTCGCCCGCCGCGCTCGATGATCGCGAGGAGACCCCAGCATGACCAACCATCTGATCGCCCCGATCGAGATCCCAGATGCCACGCTCGAGCCCGCGGCCTACGTCGAGACGCTCACCCGCACCCTCGGCGACCGCGACCCGCTCGAAGTGTACGCCGCCACCCCTGGCGCCCTTGCCGACCTCTGCGAGCCGCTCACCGACAACCAGTGGCACGCGCCGCTGGGCGGCGGCGAATGGAACGCGCTGCAGATCGTCGGGCACCTCTTCGACGTCGACGTCGTCTACGGTTTCCGGTTCCGCCTCGTGCTCACCGAGGACAACCCGTCCTACCCCGGGTACAACGAAAAGCTCTGGTCCGAACTGCCCCGTCCCGCACCACAAACGCTACTGGCCGGCCTGCAAAGCCTGCGGGACGCCAACATCGCCCTGCTGCGCGGCATCGAAGCCGCCGGCTGGGAACGTCGGGGCACCCACGCAGAGCAAGGGCCCGAACCGTTTCACTTGATGGTCGCCAAGATCGCCGGACACGACCTCGCCCACCTGAACCAGCTTGTCCGAACCATCCAGGTCGCGACGACAAATCCCGCTTCTCAGGTCGTATCCTGATCAGCTTTGATCCGTCCTGAATGACCAACCCTCCGCGGGCGCCCGTCCGGCGCCGAGCCACCGAACATCTGTGCGTGCCGCGCAGGGGGGCTCCTTCTGCGGGTCAGCACGGAGCAGTTCACGCGGGTGGTGCCGGGTTGTGCTTGATGCGCCTCGCCGTACCTCGCGGGCTCGTTCGCTGCCAGCGAGGCGCTTGACGAGGTGGAGGGCCATGTCGATCCCGGCAGAGAAGCCAGCTGAGGTGGTGATGTCGCCGTCGTCGATGAGGGATCACCGGTCCGCCCAGATCTGCCCGGCGGGCACGGCTGGTGAGATGGGCGTGGTAACGGACACCGACGATGGCTCGGCGCCGGTCACGCGGCGCCGAGGTGGAAGCCGTCGAGGACTGCGGGGTCACCGCGAAGCGCCAGGCCCTGCTCGTGGGCTTCGGTCAGGGTGAGGTCGCCGCCGAGGAACCGGAGGATCACCTGGGGCATCCCCTCGAGTGTGATGTCGGGTTCGTCGGCGGTTCCCGCCCGGGTCGTGACGCCGTCCGCGGTGATCTCGATGACCGACGAGCCCAGCGGCGTGTGCAGCTGCAAGGTCGCCGGGAGGCCGCCGGGGTCGTGCTCGCGCAGGAACACCGAAGCGGAGAAGGGCACCCAATGTGAGCGGATCGCGTCGTCGGGTGTTGCGTCGGCGATGAGCGGCGTGCCCCAGCGAGCGAGCGCCGCCACGACGGGTTCGGCGGCCCGCCCCCGCTCGGTCAGGTGGAACAGGGTGGTGGCCACCGGCGGCGGCGCCGCCTCGCGCCAGACGAGCCCCGACGTCTCGAGGCTCCGGAGCCGGTCCGACAGGAGGTTGGAGGCGATGCCGGGCAAGCCGTTGGCGAGGTCGGTGTAGCGGCACGGTCCCTGGATGAGCAGCTCCCGGAGGATGAGCAGCGTCCAGCGGTCGCCGAGGACGTCGAGCGCCTTGGCGACCGAGCAGAGCTGTCGGTAGGACTTCATGTTCCCAGCATAGCCCAGGGCAACTTGAGAATCAACGGCTAGGACTTGACATTCTCAACGACACACGTTATTACTGCAACCATGCGATCAAAGCCGATGGTCCTCGCCGCCCTGCTCGTCGCCGCCTTCCTGGTCAGCCTGGAGACGACGATGGTCAACGTGGCGCTCCCGGTGCTGGTCCGGGAGCTCCACGCCTCGACCAGCCAGCTCCAGTGGGTTGTCGACGCCTACAACCTGGTCTTCGCCGCGATGCTGCTCACCGCCGGGAGCCTGTCCGACCGGTTCGGGCGCAAGGGGATGCTGCTGGCCGGCCTCGCCGTCTTCGGGGCTGCCAGCGTCGCCGGCGGCCTGGCGACCAGCCTGGGGGCGCTTACCGCTGCCCGGATTGTGATGGGCCTGGGCGCGGCCATGACGTTCCCGGCCACGCTGTCGGTGCTCTCCAACGTGTTCACCGGCCGGGACGAGCGGGCGCTGGCCATCGGCCTGTGGGGAGCAGCGACCGGAGTGGCGATCGCTGTCGGTCCCATCGCCGGCGGCCTCCTGCTCGCGCACTACTCGTGGGGGAGCATCTTCTTCGCCATGGGACCGGTGGCTGCTCTCGGCATGGGCCTGGTCGCTCTCAGCGTGCCGGCCTCGCGTGATTCCGACTCCCGGGCGGTCGACGTCCCGGGCTTGTTGTTGTCCACGGGGTTCATGGCACTCCTGGTGTACACGATCATCGAGGCCCCGACCTACGGCTGGGGAGCCGGACGCACCATCGCCGGGCTCGCAGGCGGTCTCGCGCTCCTCGGCTGCTTCGTGCTGGCCGAGTCCCGCACCGGGCACCCGATGCTCAACGTGCGGATCTTCTCCAACCTGCGGTTCAGCGCGGCGAGCGGTTCGGTGACCATCGTGTTGTTCACCCTGTTCGGGTTCATCTTCCTCATCATCCAGTACATGCAGGTCATCCGCGGCTGGAGCCCGCTCTCCGCGGGGGTCCACATGCTCCCCGTGGCCATCGCCGTGGCGGTTGGCTCCGTGGTCGGCACGCCGCTGGCGGTCAAGGTCGGAACCAAGGTGATCGTGGCCACGGGCCTTGCGTCCATGACCGCCTTCTACATCTGGACGGCGCTCACCCTGACGCCCGCCACCTCCTACGGTCTCATCGCCGTGCAGATGGTCGTGCTCGGACTGGGGATGGGACTCGCGCAATCCCCGGCCACGGACTCCATCATGGGCGCGGTGTCGCTCGGCAAGTCCGGGGTCGGCTCCGCTGTCAACGACTCGACCCGGCTGGTCGGAGGCACCCTCGGGGTCGCTGTCATCGGGAGCGTCTACGCATCGGTCTACGGCTCACGCCTTGCCGGTCACCTGCCGCCGTTGCTGCCGGCCCGGTACGCGGTGACCGCCCACCAGTCGGTAGGGGCAGCCCTGGCGATCGCGGGCAGGGCCAGCTCGCTCGGGCACCCGGCGCTGGGTGCGGCCGTGCACCAGGCGGCCACGAACGCCTTCATCAACGGGCTCAACGCTGGCTGCTACCTGGCCGCAGGCGTGGCCGCTCTCGGCGTGGTGCTCGCCGTGGTCTTCCTGCCGGCGCAGCCTCCGACAGCCGTATTCGACGATGTGGACACCGGCACGGGCGAGCTTGGCGTCGCCGGGCTGGCCCGGGTCGTCTGATCCGCCCCGGCGGAGCGCGAACGACCGCCACGTCTGGCGACCATCCGGACCCCCTGATCACCGAGGAGCGGCATGACCTACGCCGAGCGGGACCTGATCACCACCATCGACCGCCTCATGCCGCAGGGCGCGAGCGAAAGATCCACACTCGAAGCGCTGCAGTACCTCGACCAATACCACGCCGGAGGTTCACAGGCCGTCGAGCGGCTGCTCGACACCATGGCCCTGTCGCCGTCGGACACCGTCCTCGACGTCGGGTCAGGTCTCGGAGGTCCGGCCCGCCAGGTCGCCGCTGCCTCCGGCTGCCAGGTGACGGGTGTGGACATCACCGCGGCCTACGTCGAGGCCGCCACCGAGCTCACCGATCGTTGCGGGCTGTCGGACCGCGTCCGGTTCGTCCACGGCGACATCGCCGACCTCGTGCCTGACCAGCCGTTCGACGCCGGGTTCACCATGCACGTCCAGATGAACATCGAGGCGAAGCGGGAGTGGTACTCCCAGATCGCACGGCGGCTCGCCCCTGGAGGCCGCTTCGCCGTGTGGGAGGTCTGCCGCACCTCCGGCGCGGAGCTGTCCTGGCCGATGCCATGGTCGATGGACGGAAGCGACAGCCACCTGGCCACCTCCGACGCCCTGTGCGCCGCTATCCTCGGCGCAGGTTTCGAGCCCGTCGAATGGGTCGACGAGACGGCCTGGGCCATCTCATGGTTCGACACCGCCTTCACCGGCCACCCGCGTCCCGGACCCAACCTGGCAATGCTCATCGAGGACGGGCCCGCCCGCATGCTCAACTTCGCCGGAGCGCTTGCCGACGGCGCCCTCGCAGTGCGGCGCGGTGCATTCGGCCGATCCACCGGTTGATGCACTCCTGGCACGTCGCTACCCCAAGCGGGCATTCGGGCCGGCGGGCCAGTGCGCCGTTTCGCCCGGGATCGGGTTGGTGAGCTTGCCGGCGATCCCCGCGCGGGCGAACGCGCGGCTGACGGTGTCGGGCCCGTCGCTGTAGTGCGCCCATCCGCGGACGTGGAGGGCGACGACATGGCGGGCGCCGAGGATCAGCGCGGCCCGGGCGGCGTCGGCGCTGGTGAGGGTCAATGCAGCGCCGCCGAAGAGGCTGGTTCGGGCGGCGCCCGCAAACAGCAGGGCGATCTCCACGGGATCAAACCGTTCCGCGACCTGGGTGACGGCGTCGAGGGAGGCGTTGTCTCCGCTGATGTAGAGGGTGGGCAGGTCCGGCGCGCTGAGCACGAACCCGGTGACGGTACCGGTGAGCGGCTCGCAGCCCGGCGGCCCGTGACGGGCCGGTACCGCCGTGACCGTGATCGGCTGACCGTCGGGGCCCGACAGCTGGGCGTCCTGCCAGGTGCGAAGCGGCCGGGCGTTGCCGCCGAGCCGTAGGGCAGCCTCGGGCGTGGTCAGCACAACGGGGACCGAGGCCAGCACCTGCCGGCCCGCCGGATCGAGGTTGTCGGCGTGCTGATCGTGGGAGAGCAGCACCGCGTCGACCGGCAGCACCTGGTCTGGGAGCAGCGCCGGCGGCTCGAGCTTGGTCAGCGGCCGCCCGGGTGCGCTTTCGTGCACGCCCACCGCGCTGAACGTCGGATCGGTCAGCAGTCTCAGACCCCCCCATTCGATGAGCGCGGTCGGGCCGCCGATCAGCTGGACCGAGGTCACTCCGGCTCCTGCGGGCGGGCGGCGGCCAGCAGAGCGAGGGCGCCGGCGGTCGCCTGCTCGAACGGTTCTTCGGACCCGGCGGCCCGGGCGAGGACGTAGCCGCCCTGGACCACGGCGGCGATCGTCGCGGCCGTTGCCGCCGGGTCGAGGTCCGCGGCGAGCGTGCCCGCGTCCCGGGCCTGTGCGATCACCTCGGCCAGGCGTCCCTGCAGCCAGGCGAAGGTCGCCGCCACGGGCTCGCGCAGCGCCGGGCTGGCCATGACCTCCGGGTCCGCGGTCATCCGGCCTATCCGGCAGCCGCGCAGCACGTCGCGCTGACACCTCAGGTAGGCGCAAAGACGCTGGTAGGGATCGCCCGGGCCCGACAGCACCTCGTCCGCGCTCTCGCGCAGCTGCCCGGCGCTGCGCCTCATCGCGGCCAGCGCCAGGTCAGCCTTGCCCGGGAAGTGGTGGTACATGCTGCCCTGCCCGGCCCCGGCGCGCCGCTGGATCGCCTTGGGGCTCGTGGCGGCATAGCCCCGCTCCCACAGCAGCTCCTGAGCGCTTTCGATCAGCCGGGCCTCCGCGGTCTCGCGCACATCGTACAGACTAGTAGGTACAGAACTATTCCGCAAGGCTCCCGGACTTGGTCGTCCTCCGCGGAAGTTCTCGCGTGAGTCCCGCTCAGGGCTCTGTGAGTCGATCAGACCAGGCCGAGGGATTCGCGCAGTCGAGGGCGCAAGGCGCAGTCGAGGGCGTCTTCGGGGCTGCTGGTGAATCCGCCGGTGGGCAGGACCGACTCCTCGTCGCGGTCGCTGCCGGCGAGCCAGCAGGCGAAGCCCCAGTCGTCGGGTGAGCCGGTCCAGCGAAGCCGGCACAGCGGGAGCGGACCGTCGGGGTCGGTGCCGCTGGCATAGGCGTAGTCGCCTCGGTAGCGCGCCTTGAGGTCTCGCAGGGCGGGCCAGCACTGGCGTCGTCGTAGCTCGAGCTGTGGGAGCAGCGTGAGACGACCGGGCGATAGCGGGCATTGCCGCCATCGCCGACCCAAGGAGCGCCTGGCTGCCCTCGGCTCGGGTGCCTACGCCCAGGCCGCGACCGGGCCCGCCGTCGCTACGCTCTTGGCTCACGGCGACGACCCGAAAGTGGCAGAGGTGCTCGGGTGGGTCACCCGCACCCTAGACACGTCTCCGTTGGTAGACCTAAGATTGACTGTATGGTCAGTCAGCTTGAAGGTGCTCCAGGGCCGGCCGTCGCTGTTGGTCCGGCCGATCCTACCGACTCGGTTGCGCCGGTCGCCCCGGCTGACCCGGTTGCCCCGATCGATCCCGGTGGCCTCGCCGAATCGCTCCGGCCGTTCGGCGAGAGCCGCATGCTGCCGAGAGCTGCGTACGTCGATCCGGCGGTGTTCGCCTTCGAGCAGAAGCATTTCTTCGACGGTGGCTGGACCTGCGCCGGCTTTGCAGCCGAGCTGGCTAACCCTGGTGACCAGCAAGCGGTACCGGTCGGCCAGGGCAGCGTGCTGCTGAGCCGTGACAATGGCGGCGTCTTGCACGCGTTTGCCAACACCTGCCGCCACCGGGGCCACGAACTGCTGCCGTGCGGCGCGTCAGCCCAGCGTCCGTCGATCGTCTGCCCGTATCACTCCTGGACATTCGAGCTGGACGGCGGGCTGAAGACCGCGAAGGGCTTCAAGGGCACGCCCGGCTTCGACGAGTCGAAGTGGGGCCTGGTGGAGCTACCCGTCACGCAGTGGCACGGGCTGATCTTCGTGGACGGCTCGGGTGGGGCGGATCCGATGGATCGCGCGCTGGCCGAGCTGGACGAGCTGGTCGCGCCCTACGAGCCGGAGCGGCTCGTGATAGCCGGCCGTCATTCCTACGATGCGGCCGCGAACTGGAAGATCCTCACCGAGAACTACCACGAGTGCTACCACTGCCCGGTGATCCATCCGGAGCTGTGCAAGGTCTCCCCGCCAAGTAGCGGGTTGAACTACCGGCCGAGCGGGCCGTGGGTCGGCGGGTGGATGGACCTGCGTGCGGGCATGGACACGATGTCGCTGGACGGCACTAGTCTCGGGGTGCCGCTGCGCGGCCTGGATGAGACTGGCCTGCGCACCGTCATCTACGTGAACATCTTCCCGAATGTGCTGCTCAGCCTACACCCCGACTATGTCATGACGCACCGGCTCACGCCGCTGGCCGCCGACCGGACACTGATCGAGTGCACCTGGGCTTTTGCGCCGGAAGCCCTGGACAAGCCCGGCTTCGATCCCGGCTACGCGGTCGAGTTCTGGGACATCACCAACAGGCAGGACTGGGGTGCCTGCGAGTCCGTCCAGCGCGGTCTGGGTTCCGGGCACGCAGTGCCCGGCCCGCTCTCGCCGGACGAGGACGCGGTCTACCAGTTCGTCACCCAAGTCGCCCGCGGCTATGCCGGACAGCTGCCATGGCGCCAGAGGGCTAACGCGCCGGCGGCCCGCGCTACCACCGCGGGTCAGCCGGCGGGCAGCTAGGGTCGGCCGGACGCGCCCGTTCCCGGCAGTCAATGGCCGGGTATCGTGCGCGGCAACGCGACGACAAGCGCCAGGGCGACGACCACGAACGCCAGGTTGGCGAGCAGCGCGAGCTGAGCGCTGTGGGTGAACGCGCTCGCGACCGCGTGCGGGCCCCGGGTGAATTTCAGGCTGCCGAACAGCACCGTGCCGACGACCCCGATGCCGATCGCGGTACCGATGCGCTGCGAGGTGCCGAGGACTCCGGCTGCCGTGCCCGCTTCCCGCCGCGGCACCGTGGCCAGCACGAAGTCCTGATTGGGCGCGATCGTCATGCCCGAGCCGAGACCGGCCATCAGCAGCGGGCCGACGAGCTCAAAGCCGTTCACCGCGGGTTCAGTCAGGTGGATGACCAGGACTATCAGCGCGAGGCCGGCCAGTAGCAGCGAGCAGCCCAGAACCAGCACCAGGCGGCCGAGGCGAGCGGACAGCTTGTCGCTGTTCGCCGCGGACAACAGGGTGCCGACCGAGTACGGGGCGATCACCAGGCCGGTGATCAGGGCGGAGTGCGCCAGTCCTTCCTGCCACAGGATCGACAGCGAGAAGAAGATGCTGCTGAACCCGCCGAAGAACGCCAGCGCGAAGACGGCACCGGCCGAGAAGGACGATTGCCGCAGGAGTGCGGGCTTCAGTAGCGGGTCCGCCCCGCGCCGGTCCTCGCGCAATTCCCAGCTGGCAAGCAGCGCGAATACCGCGACGCTGCAGCCGAAGCAGATCCAGGTCCAGGCGGGCCAGCCATCTTGCTGGCCCGCGACCAGCGGGATCAGCAGCAGGAGCAGGCCGCTGGTGAGCAGCCCGAGGCCGACCGGGTCGAAGCCGCGCCTGGTGCGGGTCACGGCACTAGGCAACCGCCAGGCCGCCATCGGAATCGCGACGGCGCCGATGAACAGGTTCACCAGGAACACCCAGCGCCAGCCCGCTTCGTTGCCGGCGCCGGCGATGATGAGCCCGCCGAGCAGCGGCCCCATCGCGGTCGAGACCCCGATCACGGCGCCGAGTACGCCGAATGCCTTGGACCGGGCGGGCCCGGTAAACGAATGCTGGATCGTCGCGCTGATCGCCGGGAAGAACAAGCCTGCGCCCAGGCCCTGCACGATCCGGGCCGCCACGATCTCTCCCTGAGTCTGCGAGATGCCGCAGGCCACGCTGGCCAGAGTGAAGATCGTGAGGCCGATCACGAACAGATTCTTGTGCCCGAAGCGGTCGCCCGCCCGTCCGCCGGGTACCAGGGCGAGCCCGTAGGCGAGCGCATAGCCGGAAACGATCCACTCCAGGCTGGCAGGCGAGGCGTGCAATCCGGTCCTGATGCTCGGCAGCGCCACGTTGACGATCGTCGTGTCGAGCAGGGCCATGAAAGCGCCGACGAGCACGATCGACACGGCGCGCCAGCCGTGGCCGGGTGCGGCCTGCGCAAGCTGGCGGTGATCTGCTGCAGGCGCGGGCTGCCCTGGCGAGGCGGGGGCCGGGCTAGTCATCGCGAAGTTCCCTTCGGGTCGGGGCCGTCTCGTGCTGTGGTCCGCCGACTCCGTCAGCGAAGTCGGCGACGACCTGCGGCAGCCGGGCGGCCAGTTCGGAGTGCCAGCCGAGCTCGGCCTCAGTCCGCGCGATCAGGTGCTGGATGACCAGCCGCTCGGCCTCGTTCACGTACGGCTCGGCGATCTGCGCCGCATGCCGCTGCGCGGCGAGCTGGACGCGCAGCGCGCCGATGCGGTTCTCGACGACCTGCTCGAGGTGTTCCCCGGGGATATCGCGCGACTGAGTGAGCGCGAGGTCGAATGGGTCGTGGTGGCGGTCCAGCTCCCGCAGCGCTGTCTCATGGATCGCGGCCAGCGAGCGGCGGCCCTCCGGAGTGATCTCGTAGACCGTTCGCTCTGGCCGGTTGCCCACCTTCTCGGTCCTGACCTCGCGGATCAGGTCCTCGTTGGCCAGCCGCTTGAGCGCGCCGTAGACCGATCCCACCTGGATGTCAGTCCAGGACTCGGTGCGGTCGGTCAGTGCCTGCTGCCGGATCTGGTGCCCGTGCAGCGGCCCGCTCGCGGAGAGCGTGCCGAGAATGAAGAGACGGATCGATGACACACGATTAGTCTTACATGAGTAATCAGGCAAGAGCAAGCAAGAGTCGTGCTGCCGAATCACCACTAGCCGCGGCATACTGATGCAGTCCGACGTCTCGAGGGGTTCGGGGGGAGAGGATGACCAGCCGGCTGGCGCATGTATCAGCGGCTGCGCGCCGCCATCCGCCCCCGTGAGAGATCGGAGCTATCGCATGCGTCCCAGGCTGCTCACCTTCACCGTCGCAGGCGCGGCAGTTACTGCGCTCACCCTCGCGGCCGGTTCCGCGGCAAGCGCCGCGCCCGGCCCGGCCGCCGCGCATGCGCCGAGCACCGCGCATGCGCCGGCGAGCGTGTCGGCCGGGACCGTGATGGGCGCATCAGGAGGAAGCTACTCGGGCGCAGCGGGCGATGGCTGGCACCACGGCCGGACCTGCACGCCACAGGCCACTCTGTGGGGCTGGGTGCCCGGCCAGAACTTCCCTTACCTGGTGGACAACGATCAGTTCGCCGGCGCGGCAGGCCGCTCGTGCCTCCAGACGACCGACGGCCACAACTTCCGCGTCCTGAACAACACCGCCCCGTGGCGCGGCGTCGTCACCCGCTTCCCGCAGGTCCGCGTCGGCCCGTTCGACCGGTCCCGCGACCCTGGCAGCGGGTTTCCCTACGAGGTCAAGGCGCTACCGGACCTGATCGTCCACGCCGACATGAACGGCGCTGGCGTGCCCGGCGCCTGGCTGGGCGAGGTCCACATGTGGTTGTACAACTCAGCAGCGGTCCGTGGTCCCGGAACCATTGAGCTAGTGCTCATCATGCAGCACCACGACTGGGTGCCTTATTACAGCCGGTGCTTCCGGGTCAGCCGGCTGCGCGTGTGCGGCAACGACCACAAGGCCGGGCCGGCCGGGCACAGGTGGCCGCTGGTCGTCCTGCGGCTGGTCCACCCGCGCAGGCACCTCGGGCTGAATGTCCGGGCGCTGTTCTACCGGCTGCGCCGGATGCGGTGGCTCGGCCCGGACCGCTGGCTCGGCAACGTCGAGGTCGGAGTGGAGTGCGCGAGCGGCTGCAAGGGGTTCTACGCCAGCATGACCGTCGACGTCCGCAAGCCAAGGCGGCGGTAAGCACGGCCGGGCTCCGGCAGGCGAAAGGACCGTCGCCAGCAGCCGCTATTGCCCGGCTCTGTCCGGCCGGCATAGCTGCGCGTGCCACGATGTTGACAGCTACTGCTGCACCGTGGCCTGCGGGCAGCGACCCTGCGACGTAAGGACCTGCGACGTGAGCGTGCGCGACATTCCCGTGAACACCCTGGCCGGACAGCCGTCGTCACTCGGTGACCTCGGCGCCAGGACCTTGCTGATCGTCAACGTGGCCTCGAAGTGCGGTCTGACCCCGCAGTACGCGGGCCTTGAGGAACTGCACAAGCGGTTCGCGGACCAGGGATTCGCGGTAGCCGGCTTTCCGTGCAACCAGTTCGGCGGGCAGGAACCGGGCAGCGCGGAGGAGATTGCCGAGTTCTGCTCGACCACTTACGGCGTCAGCTTCCCCATGTTCGAGAAGATCGACGTGAACGGTCCTCAGCAGCATCCGATCTACGCCGAGCTGACCGCGACGGCCGACGCCAGCGGCGAGGCCGGCGACATCCAGTGGAACTTCGAGAAGTTCCTGGTCGGCCCGGACGGTTCGGTTATTGCCCGGTTCCGGCCGATGACAGCGCCGGACGCGCCAGAGCTTGTCGAGGCCATCGAAGCCAGCCTTCCGCGCTGACTCAGGCGCCCGATTCGGTCACGCCGGCCGGCGTCGAAGCACGGCGGCGTGCCCGGAACCGCTGGCGCAATTGCCGCCCTGGCGGCCAGTTCCCCCGATACGATCCGGGTATGAATCCGCTAAGCGGGGTGCTGGGCGAGTCGTGGCAGCTTTACCGGACGTACGCCCGCCATTTGGTGACTATCGCGTTCATCGTCTACGTGGTTGCCGCCATTGTGTCCGCGGCCCTGGGGCTGGTCGGTGGCCTCCTCGGCGCTCTGCTCGGCGGCCTCGTGGCGATCGTCGCTGAGTTCCTCCTGACAGCGGCGCTTGTGAAGGCCGTGCAGGACGTCCGGGACGGCACCGTCGATCTGTCCGTCGGGCAGACGCTTTCGGCCGCAGTGCCGTTGATCGGGTCGGTTGCCGTCGCCGCCATCCTGGCTGGCATCGCTATCACCATAGGCCTGGCCATTTTCATCCTTCCCGGCCTGTTCCTGCTCACCATCTGGTGCCTGATCGTGCCGGCCATCGTGCTCGGCGGGACAGGACCGCTCGCCTCGTTCGGCCGCAGCTGGCAGCTTGTCCGCGGTTATTTCTGGAATGTGCTCGGCGTCCTCGTGCTGGTCTTCCTGATCTTGTTCGCCGTCGACCTGGTGCTCGGGCTCGTCTTCTCAGCGCTGCCCTATTTCGTCGGCCACTTCCTGAGTTCCGTGATCGGCGGGGCACTGATCGCACCGTTCATCGCCGTGGTCACGACGCTGATGTACTTCCGGCTGTCTGGTGGTGCCGCCGGCACCGGCTCGGCAACCGGCTCCTACGGAGTCTCGGACTACGGCAGCCCAGGTTCGTACGGGTCGCCAGGTCCCTTCAACGGCTAGTGCCGTCCTGGCGCGACGGGCGCGCCTCGCGGGGATGAGCGGCAAAAGCCTGGCAGACTGCTGCCGTGCGAGCGGACCTCGACCAGCTTCTCGCGATGATGCCATTCGCCGGGCACATCGGTATCAGCCTTGAGGAGGCGAGTGCCGACCGGGTGGTAGCCGTGCTGCCGTGGTCCCCGCGGCTGTGCACGGCGAACGGCGTGTTGCATGGCGGCGCGCTGATGTCGCTCGCCGATAGCGCGGGTGCTCTGGTGGCCTTCCTGGGGCTGCCCGGCGGCGCGACGACCGCCACGATCACGTCGACATCGCAGCTATTCCGGCCGGTGGCCGCAGGGGCGATACGGGCCGTCGCGGTGCCGCTACACCGCGGCCGGACAACGATCACCGTGCAGACGGACCTGAGCGACGAGGAGAGCCGGCTGGTGGCTCAGACGACCCAGATCCAGGTAGTGCGGCTGCCTGGCTAGCGCCGGTCAGGGAGCCGCACGGGCCCGGCTCGGAGGCGGCTGGAGTGCCTTCGCGAGTGCCGCTGGCGGCAGTCCCGCCAGCCGGCTCGTTTCCCTGGTCAGGTGTGCCTGATCTGAGTAACCGAGCTGGACTGCCAGGGTGGCGAGGTCAGCCTGCGGCCAGGCAGCCAGTTGGGTGAGCACCCGGCGGAACCGGAGCACTCGCTGCATGGTCTTCGGGCCGTAGCCGACCGCGTCGTCGAAGCGGCGGCGAAGCTGTCGTTCGCTCAACGCGAGCGCCGTGCACAGTCCGGCTACCGTCGTCCGGCTGTCGGCCAGGAGCGTCGTGGCATGCCGGACCAGATTGTCGGGCGGACCTGCGGACACGAGCTGGCAGGCCGCGGCCGTTATGGCGCTGAGCGCATGCTGCGGGGTGAGTTCGGGTGGTAGCTGACCCGCTAGCCGGGGCAGGCAATCGATGACGTCGACGCGCTGGTCGCGCAGCTCAGCGAGCGGAAGACCGAATGCCGGGCCGCCCGCACCCGGCCAGAGCCGCACTCCTACCAGCACCGTGCCAGCCGGGATCTGCATTGGCGCAGGACCTGTGTCGGGCCCGGCGATAAACGCGCCGCGGCCGCTCTGCCAGATCAGGTCGGTGCAGCCGTCCGGGTGGACGAAGGCCTGCGCCGGGCCGCGGCCGGGTGACGTCACGCTGACCCAGTAGCAGGCCACCGAGTCGCGTATCGTGGCCGGCGGCAGCCATTCTCGATACCCCTCGGTCCAGCTCATGCCGCCAGGGTAGGCGCTGCAGTCGGCAACCGCGGCTGCGGCCGGCAACCCGGTCAGGCCGGCAACCCGGTCAGGCCAGCAAGCCCGGTCCTCGCTTGATCATCTGGTCGGCGATGATGGAGCGCTGCACTTCGCTGGTCCCCTCCCAGATCCGCTCTACCCGCAGCTCCCGGAAGAGGCGCTCGGCCACGTTCTCGCGCATGTAACCGCGGCCGCCGAAGATCTGCACCGCCCGGTCGGCAACGCGGCCGGCCATCTCAGAGGCGTACAGCTTCGCCATCGAGCACTGGGCGTGCTGCACCTTGACGTCGGCGCCCGCGTCGATGCCGCGGGCTGCCTCGTAGACCATCGAGCGCGCGGCGAACAACTCGGTGAGGGAATCGGCCAGCATGGCCTGGATCGCGCCGAGCTGTCCAATCGGCTTGCCCTGTACTGCGCGTTCCCGCGAGAAAGCGGTGATCTCCGCTACCAGCCGGCCGGCACCGCCGAGGCAGCGCGCCGCGACCATCATCCGCTCGAACCGGAACCACTCGTAAGCGAAGCTCATCCCGTTGCCCTCTGCGCCGACGAGGTGAGTCGCAGGCACGCGGACGTCGGTGAATGCGACAACCGGGTGATGATGGCTGAAAGTGTGGGTGTAGGCCGGGGTGCGGACCACCGTGACGCCGGGGCTGGGGAGGTCGACCATGAGCATGGCATGCTCGCCGTCGTGCTCACCGCCGACTAGCTTGCCCTGAAAGAACGCGTAGTCGGCGGAGTTGTACGAGGTGACGTGCCACTTCTCGCCGTTGAGCAGGTAGTCGTCGCCATCCCGCCGCACGGTCGCGACGATGCCGTCCACGTCGGAGCCGGCCCCCTCCTCGGTGATGGCGTAGCACTCCTCGCGCTCGCCGCGCACGGTCGGCAGCACGAACTTCTCCAGCTGGTAGGGCGTCGCCACGGCGGGCAGCCAGGACGGCGGGGTGGCCGCCACCCAGGCGAGGGCGTTCGTCACCCGGCCCACCTGCTCCTGGACCAGCACCTGCTGCAGCGAGGTGCAGCCGCCGCCGCCGAGGCCCGCTGGCATGTTCGTGGCGAACAAGCCGAGTTCGATGGCCCTGGCCTTGTGCGCGGCGACAACGTCCTTAGGCAACTCGCCGCTGCTGTGCTCCGCTTCGACCTCGAAGGGGATCAGCTCGTCAGCGAATGCTCGGGCGCGGGCCTGGATCCGCAGGTCCTCCTCTGACAATCCGTACATCGTTGCGATGTCCTTTCCCGTGCAACGGCGCGCCAGGCGGGCCGGCCGAGCCTGACTGAACGTTCAGTCTAGTGGCTCGGCTGCCGGATTCCAATGCCTTGCCGTCAGCAGGGGGCACCCCCTGCACAATCGCAGTTTGTCGCGCAGGTCGGCCGGGTACCTGCCGCATTGATCTACAGCACTGTCGTGCCGGCCGGGACTGGCCCGGCTCGCCCGATAGCACGAACGGCGCCTGTAGGACATCGGGGGAGGGAAGGCTTCATGAAGGCCATGGTGGCGATCGCGTGTGTGGGCGCGGCGATGCTCGCGATGATGGGGATCATGCGCATGCGGAACAACGACATGCGCAACATGGGCAAGCAGCGTCATGGCCGGTGGATGCGCCAGAGCTAACACCAGTCTCGGCCGGAAGCGCAGCGCTCGACTCAGCACGGGCGGTGGCAGTCCGCGCCGGGCGCGCGCAACAGGGCGGCGGTTGCCACGGCGCAACCGCCGCCCTGGCGCAATCTTGACTGAACATTCAGTCCATGCAATGATCGGCCACGTCGCGCCATTGTCGGCTCAGCGCGGATGGACCGGTGCACATGCAGGTGAGCGAGACCGCGGATGCGGTGGTCGTCGGCGGCGGAACTGTCGGCGCGTGGTGCGCGTACTTCTTGCGCCGTAGCGGGCTGCAGCGGGTCGTGCTGATCGAGAAGCGGACGCTCGGCCAGGGCGCTAGCAGCCGGGCCGCGGGCATCGTCCGGACCCAGGGCGGTACGCCGTGGGCGGTGCGGCTGGGGGAATGGTCGCGGAAGTTCTACCTGAGCCAGCATGAGGAACTCGGCACGGACTCGGGCTTCGTGCAGCAGGGCTACCTGCTCCCGTGCTTTACCGAGGCCGACGTCGGGGCCGCCCGTGAGCGCATGGCCATGCAGAACGCTCTCGGCCTGGCCGTCCGCTGGCTCGAACCCGGTCAGGTCGACGTGCTGAACCCGACGCTAGCACCGGGACGGACGCTCGGCGGCACCTACTGCGCGCAGGACGGGTACCTCACGCCGCCGCGCAACGTGACAGCGTACGCGGTGGCGCTGGCCACTTCTGGTGTTCAGGTGCGTGAGCGGACCGCGTTTCTCGGCCTGCAGGCCAGTGGCGATGCAGTGACGGGCGTGCTGACATCCGCTGGGCCGGTCAGCACGCCGCTTGTCGTGCTGACCGGCGGTCCTGAACTGGCCGAGGTGGCCTCGCTGGCCGGGATCCGCGTCCCGGCCGGTGGCGTGCGCCATCAGATCGCGGTGACCGAGCCGCACCGCGACCTTGCCGCCGAGCGGGTCCCGATGGTGTTCGACCTGGCGGCAGGGCTGTACTGGCGACCCGAAGAGGGCGGGCTGCTGTTCGGCATGAGTAACCCGGACGAGGCGCCCGGCGCGGCCGCCTGCGTCGACGAGCCGTATCTGGCGCTGATGCGCCAGCGACTGGCCGAGCTAGTGCCGGTGACAGCCAGCCTGGGCTTGCGCCGGACCTGGGCAGCCACCATTGACTACACGCCCGATCACTCGCCCATCATCGGGCCCGCGATCAGCGACGGCCAGGTCATCGCCGGCGTCACGATCGCCAGCGCCGGCGGTGCCGGGATGATGTGGGGACCGGCCATCGCGCGGGCGACCGCCGACGTTGCGCTCACCGGCACGTCCAGCGTCGTCGACGTGGACGATCTCGGACTCGACCGGTTCGATGCGGCAGGCAACTCCCGCCTGGGTACCGATCCGATCGCGCTGCCGTTCCCCGAGCACGCCCCGCAGGCACCGGGCAACCCCGCGATCCCCTGACCCGCCGTCCGCCGTCGGCCGTCCGCCGTCCGCCGTCCGCCGTCCGTGGCCGAGCCGCCGTCCGTGGCCGAGCCGCCGTCCGCGGCCGGCGCAGGTGGCTACCATCCGACACAGCTGAATACCTCCTGAAAGGAAGCATCGCCATCATGACCGACGTAACTCCTTATCTCGCCTCGGCCGCCACTGCCGAACTAGAGGACTGGGGCCCGCTGGAAGAGGCAACCGGTGAGCCCATGCAGACCAGCGGCCTGTACATATGGCAGGGCGACGGGCAGGAAATCGGGATCTGGGAGTGCACCGCTGGCCCGTCTTACTGGAAGCAGGAGGAGCACGAGTTCGTGCACATCCTGGCCGGCCGCATGACGGTCACCCCCGACGGTGGCAGCCCGCTCGAGGTCGGTCCTGGCGACACCGCCTTCTTCCCGAACGGCTGGGCCGGCACCTGGGACATCCACGAGACGATCCGCAAGGTGTTCGTGATCTTCTAGCCCGGCGCCCTGGCGGTCTCTTACGGGAACGGGCACTTCCGGTCGGCCATTGCAACACCGCGAGCCCGGTACCGCGTCAGCGGTGCCGGGCTCGCGGCTAACTTCAGCCGGTCAGCCCTTGCTGAGCGTGGCGTTGACGGCGGACTGGGTCTGGCCGGCGCCGATGCGGATCACCTTCGCGGACTTGCGCGAGGCTGCATCCTGATACCACTGCGTGGCGTACCCGGTGGCTCCGCAGCCTGCGGAGAATCGCACCTTGTAGCTGCCGGGCAGCAGGTCGGTCAGGGTGTAACCGCCGCTCGTCCCGGTCACGGCGACGACTGGCAGCGATCCGCTCGACCGCGGGAACGCGGTCACGCAGATGCCGCTCAGCGGCGTCGCCGACGGCCCGGACACGGTGCCGGTGATCTGCCCGTCTGGTTGCAGCACCGCGTCGATCGAGCCAGCGGTGCCACCGACCGTGACACTGACCGAGTTCGCAGTTGCCTGCGTGGCCTGGTTGTCGTACCACTGCGGTGCCAGGCCGGCGGCAGCGAGCGGGCACTGCGGGTCACCGAAGTAGACCTGGTAGATGCCCGCTGCCAGTCCGGTCACCTGGTAACTGCCGTCAATGCCGGTGTAGCCGGCGCCGACCGGCGCGGCCGCGTTCTTGCGGTAGGCCTCGACACAGGCGCCGGAAACCGGCTGCCCGGACGACAGCGCCACGGACCCGGCGATCGAGCCGCCGCCGCGCATCGTGGCGTTGACGCCGGTCGTCGCGTGCGGCGCGGTCACCCGGGCGCGCGCGACCATGGTGACCAGGTTCTGGCTGAGGCACGGGGAGAACTCGACGGTGTACCGGCCGGAGGCCAGGCCCTGAATCGTGTAGGTGCCGCGCCTGCCGGTCACCGCCCCGCCTGCCTGGCCAGCCGGGCTGGAAGCGGCGATGACGCAGATGTTGCCCAGCGGCTTGCGGGCCGCACTGACCACCCGGCCGGAGATCGTGCCGCCGATCGTCAGCCGGGCGCCGATCCCGGCACTCGTCCGGCCGACCCGAACCCGGACCACTGTCGCAGCGCTCACCGACACCTTGTCCCGGTACCACTGCCCGGCGTATCGTTGCGAGCCGCCGTAGCAAGGGCTGAACGATACGCGATAACGGCCGGCCGGAAGGCCCGAGATCTGGTAGGTACCGCGAGAGCCGGTGAATGCCAGGCCAGGCCCGCCGATGCCGGCGATGAGGAAACTGCCGAAATTCGGAGCCGCAGCGGTGTTGATGGCGTAGGCGCAAACGCCGGCGAGCGGACGCCCGCCTCTGCCGGTGACCTTGCCGTGGATGGCCCCGCCCAGCGGCAGGGCGGCATTGATCCCCGATGTCTGGCCCGCCGGGGCAGACACCATCTCGGCGGCCCCGGCATCCGGGACGCCAGGGAACCACAGGCTGGCGTACCGCTGCCCGACGTCGCAGCCGAAGCTGATCAGGTACTGGCCGGGAGCGAGGTCAGGTATTGCGTAGTTACCACCACGGCCGGTCACCGTCTCAAAGATCTGGCCAAGTGCATCCGGCGAGGTGGCTGCGTCCACGCAGATTCCGCGCAGCCCGCGCCCGGCGGTGCTGGTCACCTGACCGGAGATCGTCGCGCCCGGCTGCAGCACGGCGTTCACGGTGTTGTCGACCTCGGCGGTCGCGAGCGTGATCGGCGTCGCGGTGTTCTCGCTGGGCTGGTTGTCATACCAGTTCGGCGCGTAGTTGCCGGAGTTGCCGCAGCCGGCGAGGAAACCGATCTGGTAGGCCCCGGCCGGGAGCTGATCGACGAGGTAGGACCCGGCGCTGTCGAATCCTGAATAGGAACTTGCGGTGTTGCTGCCGATGACCTCGATGCAGATGCCGGGCACCGGGTTGCCGCCGCTGTCGGTGATCGTTCCGGAGATCTCGGCGCCGACCTGAAGGACTGCGTCGACGTTGCTGGTCTGCCGGCCGGCCGTAGTACGCGCGGTCGCCGATGCCGAGGTGTAGTTCCCGTTGTTGTTGCAGCCAGGGGAGAACTGCATCTGATAGCGGCCGGCGGTGAGGCCGATGACAACGTAGTCGCCGCTGCCGTTGGTAGACGTAAACCCGAAGACGGATCCGCTGGTGCTGGCTGCGCCCACGCAGATGCCGCTCAGCGGCGTGCCCGAACTGCTGGTCAGCGTCACCGTGCCGCTGATGCTCGCGCCATTCGCGAGCACCTGGTTGACCACCTGGTTCTGGGCAAGGCGGATGACCACTCCGGCGTGGGTGGCGGGCGCGTAGTTCTCGTTGCCCGAACCGCAGCCGATCTGGAAGGTCAGGCTGTACTTGCCAGGGAACAGTGAGTGCACGTAATACCTGCCGTTCGCGGCAGTCTGAGTCGCATAGTCCAGATACTCACCGTGCCCTACGCTGCCCGCGGCAAGGACGCAGATGCCGCGCAGCTTTGCGCCGGACTTGCTGGTGACGGTGCCGAAGATCTCCCCGCCGAGCAGCAGGCTCGCGTCGATACCGCCGGTCGTCCGCCTGGCTCTGACCGGCACCGGGGTTGCGCCCCGGCTGTACGGGTCGTTGTCGTTCCTGTACGTCTGCTGTAGCCAGTTCGCGCTGCTCGGCAGGCACCCGACCGGATCGAAGATCACGTCATACCGGCCGGGCACGACGTCGCCGATCGTGTAGATGCCGCGCCTCGAAGTCTCCGCGGCGTAGAACTGAGCGCCGTTGATTTCCGACGCCAGCACGCAGATGGCGCCGAGCGGCCTGCCCCTGCGGGTGACTTTGCCGGTAATCGAGCCGAGCCGCCCTGCTGCCGCGGCGCTGACATGGCGACTTGCAGCGGCGAGCGCACGCCGGAACGATGCCTGCCTGGCCGCGATCGCGGCTGCGATGCTGACCGGCCGCAGTGTCACGGCGGGAACGCGGCGTACCTGGCCAGCCGTAACCTGCACGCGCGCGGCGCTGCTCTGCTCAGCCGCGCCGCCGGACCAGGCAGGCAGGTAGCGGCCGGCGGCAGCGCAGTCCCGGTACTCCAGCGCATAGCTGCCGGCCGGCAGGCCGACCAGCCGGAAGGTGCCGTCAGGCGCGGCCGTGACGGTGGCGCTGCGGCCGCCGCCGACGGCGGTCACGCAGGCTCCGGTGACGGACTGGTCATCGAACCCGGAAACGGTGCCGGTGATCACGCCCAGTGCATCGGGATGCGCGCGTGCGGCCCACTTAGCCCGCAGCTCGGCCATCGCGATCTGTGCCAGGCTGGGACCGGCATGTGCCGGGGTCCCGGCCGTGGTGCTGGCGTGCGCTGTGGTCCTGGCATGCGCGGTGGTGCTGGCATGCGCGGTGGTGCTGGCATGCATGGTGGTGCTGGCATGCACGGTGGTGCTGGCACTGGCCGCCGTCGCCGAGGCGAGCGTGGCGCTGAGTGCCGTGCAGGTTGCGATGAGGCTAACAGCCGCAAAGCGGCTCCCCCGGAAAATGATGCCCATGGGTGGGGAGAATAGACCATAGCTTAAGCGGACAGCTAGTCCCTTCTCCGGCATTTCCTAACTATTGCAAAGAATGGCCGGGGGTGGCTCGCGGCAGCCGTCAGCTCGCCTGGCGAACTTCTTCCGGCCCGGACTCCTCGGCGGTCAGGTCCCCGGCTGCGCTTAGTCAGCGAGACCAGTTCGATCCGACCACCAGCCATGTGGCCACCTACCCTTCTTTTGGTGCCACACCGCTGGGGGTGCTGCGACCACGGCCAGGCGCCCAGTTAAAGCCGAGCTGATCGGCGACAAATCGCATGCTTAGCTCAAAAGCCCTCATTGAGTCAACTACCGGATCTTCGAGGGCGATCTGGACGGTCAGTCCGTCCAGCAGTGCCGACAGGCAGATGGCGAAGCTGGCCGCGTCGACCGGCTGGAACTCCCCGGCCTCCTGGCCCTGGAGCACCAGCGCGCCGATGACGTCGCGCCAGCGTTCGTCCGATTTCTGCCGGACCCCGGCCACCTCGGCGTTCCGTGCGGCCTGTGCCCAGAAGTCCAGCCATAGCTGCCAGGAGCTGGCCGGCTCGGGCTCCGCTTCGGACAGGCAGCTCATCGCGACGAACTCCTCGAGCCGCGCGGCCGCTGACGGCAGGCCGGCCATCCTGCTCTGGCCGACCGCGTACCAGGTGTCCTCGTAGTACCTGATGGCCTCGGTCAGGAGCTGATCCTTGGTCTTGAAGTAGTAGATGACCAGGGCAGGACTGACGCCTGCGCGCTCTGCGACGTCGGCGATCCTGGTGTCGGCGTAGCCTCGCGCCGAGATGACCTCCAGCGCCGCGTGCAGCATCTGCTCTCGCCGCTGATCGGCCGTCCCCGGAGCGTCCGCGCCGTTGGCTGCGTGAGTTGTCATCGCGGCAGTTCCTCTCATGACGGCAATGATGACCGCTCTTGGCTCCGTCTGTCTGCGTGTTGGCGTCACGGCCGGATTGCCGCCCGCCTCCCTTCACCTGTCCGGCGCCGCTAGCGACCTCGGCTTGGCTGCTTTGCCAGTCGCTCTTGCCTAGAGCCTAGCAGTTTTCTAAACTGAACATTCAGTCAAACGCTGTCAGTCTAGTCGACCACCGTTCGTCAAGCACCGCAAGGGCACGCTCACCAGCCCTCGCGGGCGCGTGACCGCGACACTACGGGAAGGCTTGGTCATGGCCCAGACATACGACGCCATCGTGGTAGGCGGCGGTCACAACGGCCTGGTAGCGGCCGCATACCTGGCCCGGTCCGGGGCGAGAACGGTGGTGCTCGAAGGCAGGCACAAAACCGGGGGCGCGGCTACCACCGAGTCGCCGTGGCCGGACGCGCCCGAGTTCTCGGTCACGAGGCTGTCCTACGTGATGAGCCTGCTGCCGCCGACCATCATCAAGGACCTGGAGCTGGACCGGCACGGCTACAAGATCTACCCGATGGGGCCCTACTATCAGGCGTTCCCCGAAGGCGGCTCGATCAAGCTGTACGCCGACGACGCCAAGCGCAACCACGAGTCGGTGTCGAAGTGGTCCAGGAAGGACGCCGACGCGATGCCGAAATGGGACGCATGGCTGGCGGGCCTCGCCGACGTGCTCGGCCCGCTGCTGCTCACGGTGCCGCCCGCGATCGGCTCGCATAAGCCGAAGGACCTGGCGAGCACGCTCAGGCTGGCCTGGCGTCACCGCGGCCTCGACGTACGGACGGTCGGCGACGTCACCCGGCTGATGACCATGAGCATCGCCGACCTGCTCGACGACTGGTTCGAGTCCCCGCAGGTGAAGGGCGCACTCGCGGTCAACGGCGTGATCGGAACCTGGGCTGGCCCGTACGAGCCGGGCACCGCCTACGTGATGGCGCACCACTCGATCGGAGACGTGGGGGACGGGCATCTGGGTAACTGGGGCTTCCAGGAGGGCGGCATGGGCGCGGTGGCCAGCGCCATCGAGTCTGCTGCCCGCGAGCTTGGCGCGCAGGTGCGGATTAACGCGCCGGTCGCCCGGGTACTGGTCGAAGGCGGCAAGGCCGCCGGTGTCGTGCTGGCGAGCGGGGAGGAGATCCGCGCCAAGGTCATCGTGTCGACGCTGCATCCGAAGACGGCCTTCCTCGACCAGGTCGGCCGGGAGAACCTGCCAGCCGATTTCGCCACCGATATCGAGCGGTGGAAGAGCCGCAGTGGAGTGGTCAAGATCAACCTGGCGCTAGCCGAGCTCCCCGACTTCATCGCCGATCCTGGCACGCAGCTGCAAGAGCACCACACTGGCTCGGTCGAGATGGCGCCGACAATGGAGTACATCGAGCGCGCGTTCCTGGACGCGCGGGACGGCAAGCCGGCCGTCCGGCCGTTCAGCGACGGCGTGATCCCGACCGCCTTCGACAAGACGCTATCGCCCGCGGGCACTCACATCATGTCGCTGTTCACCCAGTGGGTCCCGGCCGACTGGAACGCCGAGCCGCACACCGAGGAACTCGAGGCGTACGCCGACCGGATGATCGACTGCTACAACGAGCTGGCGCCGAACTTCAAGAGCTCGATCCTGCACCGGGACATCGTCGGCCCGTACGAGATGGCGCATGAATACGGCCTGATCGGCGGCAACATCTTCCACGGCGAGCTGTCCCTTGAGCAGCTGTTCCACATGCGCCCGGCGCCCGGTTTCGCCGACTACCGCACGCCGCTGGCTGGCCTGTACTACGGCAGCTCGGCCACGCACGCCGGCGGTGGCGTCTGCGGGATCCCCGGCTGGCAGGCGGCGCGAGCCGCGATCGCCGATCGCAAGTCGGCCGTCAGCGGCCGCTCGCTCAAGGCTCGCCGGCGCTCATGACCGCGCTGTCTGACGGAAAAACCCACCAGGGCGGGAACGGGCAAGTGTCCCGACCGCCGAGCGCCCCGAGCTCGATGGCCAGCGACGCGGTCGCGACCATGCTGGAGGCGCGCAGCGTCGCCCTAGTCGGTGCTTCGGTGCGGGCCTCCAGCTTCGGCAGCCGGATGCTGGCGGAAGTCGGCAAGAGCAGCGCGCGGCCCCGGATCTACCCGGTCAACCCGCGGTACGCCGAGATTGGCGGCCAGCGCTGCTACCCGTCGCTGACCGACCTGCCCGAGGCGCCCGAGCTGACGCTGCTTGGCGTTCCGGACGCTACGCTGGAGGGCCAGCTCGCGCTGGCCGCTTCGGTCGGCAGCCGGGCCGCGGTGATCTTCGGGAGCGCGCACGACGGTGGCCCACCAAGGCAGGGTTCGCCCGGCAGCTCAGCCCCCGGCAGCTCAGCCCCCGGCAGCTCGGGCCGCTTGGCCGGCGGCTCGCCGGCGCCGGCAGGCACCGGGCTGCGCGAGCGGCTCGCGTCGATCGCCCGCGATGCCGGGATGGCGCTGTGCGGGGCAGGCTGTATGGGCTTCGCCAACGTCAGCTACGGGCTGCGCGCTCTCGGCTACACCGAGCCCGACCCGCTGCCAGCCGGCCCGGTAGCGCTGGTCACGCACTCCGGCTCGGTGTTCTCGGCACTGCTGAGGGCCAGGCGCGGCTTCGGCTTCACGCTCGCTGTCTCCTCCGGCCAGGAACTGGTGACCGCCGCTCCGGCTTACCTGGAGCACGCGCTGACGGATCCGGGGACCCGGGTAATCGGACTGGTGCTGGAGGCCATCCGGGATGGCGGCGCGCTGCGGCGGGTGCTGGGCGCTGCGGCGGAGCTGGACATCCCGGTCGTACTGCTGACCGCGGGCAGCTCCGCCGGCGGTCGCGCGATGGTCGCGGCGCACTCCGGCGCGCTGGCCGGCGATGACGGCGGCTGGGAAGCGCTCGCGCGAGCCTGCGAGGTGCACCGCGTGCGCGATCTGGCTGAGTTCACCGACACCCTCGAGCTGTTCTCGCTGGGGCGCCGGGCCCGTGCCGCGGGCCCGAATGGCGACGGTGCCGCCACGCTGCGGGCCGGGATCGCCACGGTGCATGACTCCGGGCTGGAGCGAGCCTACGTGGTCGATGTCGCTGAGTCGCTTGGCGTCCCGTTCGCCGAGATCGGGCCGGCCGCCCGCGACCGGCTGGCCGGCCTGCTCGACCCCGGCCTGGTCCCGGCCAACCCGCTGGATGTCTGGGGGACCGGCGCAGATACCAGGGAGCTGTTCGGCGGCTGCATGCTGGCTCTCGCCGATGATCCCGCTGTCGAGGCGGTAGCGCTGGCAGTGGACCTGGTGCACGAGTTCGACGACGACGACTCTTATCCGCTCGCCATACTCGACCTCGCGGCGCGGACCACCAAGCCAGTCGCGGTGCTCAGCAACCTGGCCAGCGCCGTCGACCCGGACCTAGCCAGGCAGCTGCGCGGTCAGGGCATCCCGGTGCTGGAAGGCACGCGGTCCGGTCTGCTGGCACTGCGCCACCTGCTCGATCACGCTCGGCCGAAGGGCGGCGAGGCCGGCCTGCCGGTGTCAGCGGCCCGCCTGCCCGGCACTCACGGCGCACGGATCGACCGCGACCGGCAGGCCCGCGGGGCAGCGCTGCTCGCGAGCGGTCAGGCGACCGGAGTCGCGCTGCTGAACCTCCTCGCCGACTATGGCATCGCGGGAGCGCGTTCGCAGGCGGCCGGCGGCCTCGGTGCCGCCCTTGCCGCCGCGGAGCAGATCGGTTATCCGGTCGTGCTGAAGACAGGCGAGCCCGCGATCGAGCACAAGTCCGATGTGGGCGGCGTGCTCCTCGGTATCGGGGATGTAGCCGAGCTCACCGCCGCGTACGCCGACCTGGCGACGCGCCTCGGTCCCCGCGTCCTGGTGTGCCAGACGGTTCAGCCCGGCGTGGAGCTGGCCCTGGGAATCGTTCGCGACCCTGAACTCGGCCCGCTGATCGTGATCGGAGCCGGGGGAGTGCTGGTGGAGTTGCTGGCCGACCGGGCTGTAGCCCTCCCGCCGGTATCCGGTGCGGAGGCAGGCGAGCTGCTGGCTGGCCTGCGCGTCGCGCAGTTGCTGGCCGGCGTCCGCGGCGCACCGCCGGCTGATCTCGGCGCCGTGACCCAGGCGATCTGCTGCCTGTCTCAGCTCGCCATCGAGCTCGGTGATCAGCTGGAGGCGCTCGACATCAACCCGCTGATCTGCGGTCCCGGCGGCGCAGTTGCGGTCGACGCGCTGGCGAATCTGCGAGTCTTGGGCAGCTAGGGGTTCGCCGGACTCGACTGCTGATGCTAGGCGTTAGCCCGGCGGAGGCGTTCGGCTGCCTGTGCCCGGAGCGTATCGCGGCCCACCGAGATGTCGCTGCACAGTGCTTCCTCCCGCGCGTTGTCCGCCGCCATCCACAAGCTGGCCGCCCACGCGTTCTCCTGCTCCACGGCCGTGAACAAACGCCCCCGGATGTCCTGGTAAGCCACCAGGAACGCCTCGGAGCTTTCGATCGGCGCCAGCATAGGCGGCCCGTCGCTGGCGAAAGACCCGCTCGCCGCTCCCGCGCACGCCGCCTCCGGTTGCCACGCCAGGCTGTCCCAGTCGTGCACCGCCCACACCTGCTGACCGTGCCATCGCAGGTTCTGCGCCTCGAAGTCGGCGTGACCCAGCACGCACGGCAGGCTGGCGGCCAGTATCCGCCGCCGGGTCCGTTCGGCCGCATCAACGACGCAGGAGGGCACGACGCTCTGGTCCCGGCTATCGAGGCAGTCGATCGCCGGCCACACCCCGGAATCGGTGCGATCCCACCGCACCCAGGGCGGACTCGGCTAGCCGGGCCTGCGTCAACAGTGGCGGAATTGGAGAACAGAGCGCAAGATCCGGCTTGTCACGATCCGGTTGATAGGGCTGGCTGCCTGCCGATGAAGCGAGTTGAGAGGTATCACCATGTCGTCGGCCCGATGTGGCTGGCGAACGTCGCGAAGTTGTCGATGAACCTGTCAATATCGGCCTCGTCGTGCTGAACCGACATCAGCCATTGCTCGATCTTGCCCCACGGTGGCAGGAAGACGCCGCCGTTGTGCTGGTACAGCCAGTGCGCGTGACTGAGGGAGTCCCGGACGCCGAGGAAGTCGCGGAAGTTCCGGACCGGCCCGGCCGAGAACACCACGCAGCCCTTGGCGCCGACCGAGACGACCTGCGCGTCCAGGTTGTTCCGCGCGATCTCGCGGGTCAGTCCGTCGACGGCGCGCAGCCGTAGTTTCTCCAGTCGCTGGTAAGCGTCATCGGTGACCACCTCGGTCAGCATGGCCCGGCTCGCGGCCATGGCGAGCGGGTTGCCGCTAAAGGTGCCGACCATCTCGTAGTCGCCGTTGGCAACATGCGCCATAACCTCGTGCGTGCCGCCGATCGCGGCCACGGCGATGCCGCCGCCGATGGCCTTGGCCAGGCAGATGATGTCGGGCGTGACGCCGGTGACGCCGGTCGCGCCGCCGGGCCCGGCCGTCAGCCCGGTCTTGACCTCGTCGAAGGCAAGCAGCGCACCGTCGGCGTGCAGGAGTTCCTTGAGCCCGGCTAGGTAGCCCGGTTCAGGCAGGATGATGCCGGCGTTCATCATGATTGGCTCGAGGATCATGCCGGCGATGCGGCCCGGGTGCTCCGACAGCCGGCGATGGACGGCGTCGATGTCGTTGAAGCCGACAACCAGCGTCAGATCAGTGATCGCCCGCGGAATGCCCGTGCTCGACGGCACGCTTGCCGGGTTATCGGCCGGGCCGCGGTCGTCCTCGGGTGAGGCCGGGCAGACGGACACCTGGACCGAGTCGTGATGACCGTGGTAGCAGCCTTCGACCTTGATGATCAGGTCGCGGCCGGTGATCGCGCGCATCAGATGCACCGCGTCCATGGTCGCCTCGGTGCCTGAATTCGCAAACCGCCACAGGGGCAGGCCGAACCGGCGGGACAATTCCGAAGCCACCGCAAGGGCCGTCTCGGTCGGCTGGGCGAAGTGGGTGCCGCGCTCCACCTGGGCGCGGACTGCCGCGACGATGGCGGGGTGAGCATGGCCTGCCAGCGAGACGCCGTAGCCCCCGTGCAGGTCCACGTACTCGTTGCCGTCGACGTCGTAGAGCTTGGAGCCGCTGCCGTGGCTCAGCCAGACCGGCTGCGGGCGGGAAATCTGCCAGCTGGACACGACGCCGCCGGCCAGCGCGCCGGTGGCGACTGCCGCAAGCCGTGCTGACTTGGGCTGGCGGCGGACGAAAATATCCTCCTGTGCCGCGATGATCTCGGCCAGCGGTGGTCGGCCGGTGGCCGCGGTATCCCTGGCGGCCGGGTTGCGGTTGCCATCTGGATCGGTAGCAGCGGCTGAGCTAGCGGCAGAGTAACTAGCGGCAGAGTAACTAGTGGGCTGATCGAGTGGGCTGGCCTGTGTCGTGGCCATGAATATCGCGCTCCCAACGCGGTTGACTGAATATTCAGTCTAAAACTTGGCCGGGTGCGCTGACAAGGAAAAGATTGAGTCGCTGTTCAGTCAGGGCACTAACCGCGGTGGTCCGAAGCGACCCGCCCGTCGCGGCCGTCGGCTAGCTATCGGCCGTCCCGGCGGATGCGATTAGCCCGGACGCCGTGGCGGTGACCGCAGCGCTGCGGCGGATACCCGCAAGCCAGCGCCAGGCGGTCGTTCAGGCTAAGAACGGCTGATCGGCCCCGATCGTTAACACGTAAATTCTTTAGCCGGAAACGGTGCAAAAACCTTCGCTTAGTTGATCTGGCGCGAACCAGCGAGACGGCTGTGGCGGAAGTGCCGAGCTGTCCTCCACACGACGCGCCAGCCGAGCAGGAAAAGCGCGAGGAATGCGAAGGTAACCGCGATGAAGGCGGCCGCAGTGCCCTGCCCTGCTAGCACCCTGATCACCATGCCGGCCCCGGCTGCGCCCAACCACGCTCCGAGGCCAGCCGGCCTGATGGCCAGCGGCCGGCGCCACGCCCTGGCTACGCCCAGGCCGATCGCGAGGCCGGCCAGGAACGGCCAGGCGGTATGCCAGATCCCGGCCAGGCTGTCCCCATGACCGTGGGCGTGCCGGCCGATCGCGACGAAGGCAAGCACGTAGGCTGCGTCCAGCGCGGCGGCCACCGCGACCCGGCTGGCGTGGCTGCGCATCCCGCCACCGTACCCGAACCGTGCTCTGCTGACCGGCGGGCGCAGCCCCGCAAGCATGGCGTCGGGCGAGGCCGCTACCGACTGCCGGACCTCCGGCCGGCGCCTAGCCGCGGGGCATGCCGACGGTGCGCCGGTCCCTGCGGCTCCTGGTTCTCGGGCTGGGCGTAGAAGTCGTATTCCTGGTCAGGGGCTGCTGTGCCGGGTAGAACACCGGGTACCTGGCAGCCGCCGGTGGCTGGCCGCGTGCATCTTCTGCAGACCCAGGGCGGCATCGGCTGTCACGGGCGCAGCGCCCCGAAGGGCCAGATACCCATACGCTTTCGAGTGCGACGATAGGCCCGTAGGACACACTCAGGCGCTCAGCGTCCCGCCCCGGCGCGGGAGTCTAAGCTCGGCGCTAATGCCGACACTGCTGATCGTTCACCACACGCCCTCGCCGGCGCTGCAGGCGATGTTCGAGGCCGCCGCGAGCGGGGCGCGGACCGACGAGATCGAGGGCGTGGACGTGGTCGTGCGGCCAGCGCTGACCGCTACCGTCCCGGACGTGCTCGCCGCCGATGGGTACCTGCTTGGCACCCCGGCCAACATCGGATACATGTCGGGCGCGCTGAAGTACTTCTTCGACGGCATTTACTACCCGTGCCTGGAGGCCACCCGGAAACGGCCGTACGGACTGTACGTACACGGCAACCTGGACACCGGCGGCGCGGTCCGTGCGGTGGAGTCGATCGCCACCGGTCTGGCCTGGCGTCAGGTCAGGCCGACGGTGGCGGTCACCGGCACGCCCGGCAAGCCTGACCTGGCAGCGTGCTGGGAGCTAGGCGCGCTGCTGGCAGCGGAGGTGTCCGGAGAAATGCCCCGGTGATCGTCACAGTCAGCCTGAACCCGGCGCTGCAGGTGCACTACGAAGCCGATCAGGTGAGGCTGGGCACGGCGAACCGGGTCAGCCGGGTCCGGCACCAGGCCAGCGGAAGCGGGCTCACGGTGGCCAGGCTGCTGCAGATGTTCGGGCACGATGTCGTGGCCGCCGGGCTGGCTGGCGGATCTTCGGGCGAGCTGATCAGGATCGACCTGGCCAGGGTCGGCGTGCCGACTCAGTTCACCAGGATCAGCGCCGAATCGCGCCGGGTGGTCCGGATCGCCGATGGTCCGGCTGGCCAGGTCACGAGCCTGGAGGAGCCGTCGCCGTACATCACCACAGAGGAGCTTGGCCGGCTTGCCACCGACTACCGCGGGCTACTTGACGGGGCGACGGCTGTGGTGCTCTGCGGCAGCCTTCCGTCCGGGCTGCCCGCCGAGACCTATGGTTCCCTGACGAGCTACGCGACCGGCGCGGGCGTCCCGGTCATCCTCGACGCCGGCGGCAGCGCCCTGCGGCACGGTGCCG